>JAZNQJ010000060.1:0-11852 GCA_045590115.1 Alistipes sp.
CAATTGGAATATCGTTGTAGAGTAATTCCTGCGATGAGGGGTCATTTGTGGCCTCTAAATCCAAAGGGCGGATGGGAAATACGCTAAGTATATCCCATCCGCCCTTTCTCTTTGTAGAGACCAAACATAACCTTCTGACAAGAAATGAATTATGGTGCTAATTGAGGTTATGATTAGGAAGTATATGAATTGAGCGTTTATTGTTAAACACCTTAAACTCCCAAATTTCACTAAACACCCCACAAAAAAGGAGCGTTCCACGTGGAACACCCCTAAGAAGCTGTGTGAATTTTATTTCGAGATTATTTGAGAGCTAATTTCGTGTAAATTTTCATTTGGGGTATGCAGGTAATAGTGGACTATTTCCAATTATCACAAATGAAAAGTTGCCGAAAATAGCCTCAAAGAAGCCGAAACTATCTTTTGTAGCAACGAACAAACTCTTTCAATAAAATTCAAAACAGCTTCTAAATTAAAATATAAATAAGCAGGGCTTATCTGCCGAATTTAACGAGCAAGACATTAATATCTGCTGGCGAGACACCAGGAATTCGTGATGCTTGGCCAATAGTCATTGGGCGAATTCGGCTAAGTTTTTGGCGAGCCTCGATTGTTAATGACTGCATAGAGTCGTAGTCGAAGCCCTCAGGAATAGCAATACTCTCCAAACGGTGCATCTTCTCAGCGAAATATCTCTCACGCTCAACATAGCCACGATACTTAATTTGTATCTCTGCTTGCTCAACGATCTCCTGGGAAAGTCCATTTTCAGCAATAAATCTTCTGAGCTTTGGCGACACCTCAGCAAGTGATTTTATAGTCACATTGCTACGAAGAACAATGTCGTAGAGCTTTTTTCCTTGTGTCAAAGGCTCCTCACCGAGCGAAATTAAATAGCTGTCAATTTCGCCTATTTTGACCGATGTCCGACGGAGCATCGAAATAAGCGATTCTACGGCAGCATTTTTTTTGAGCAAATTTTGGTACTTCTCCTCGCCCACAAGACCGATTTTGTAACCAAGAGGTGTAAGTCGTGCATCGGCATTATCCTGACGTAGAAGGATACGATACTCGGCACGTGAGGTAAACATACGGTAAGGCTCATCGACACCCTTAGTAACAAGGTCATCAATAAGCACTCCTATATATGCCTCATCACGACCAAGAACAACACCCTCCTCGCCATGCAACGAGCGGTGGGCATTGATACCCGCCAAGAGACCCTGAGCAGCTGCCTCCTCATATCCCGTAGTACCATTTACCTGACCAGCAAAGTAGAGACCATCGACAAGCTTGGTCTCGAGCGTATGACGTAGCTGTGTTGGTGGGAAGTAGTCATACTCGATGGCATAGCCAGGACGGTAGACGTGGACATCCTCAAAGCCCACAATATTACGCAACGCCTCCATCTGCACCTCAAAGGGTAACGATGATGAGAAACCATTGAGGTAATACTCATTGGTGTTACGTCCCTCAGGCTCCAGGAAGAGCTGATGTTGCTCCTTATCAGCAAAGGTACGTAGCTTATCCTCAATGCTTGGGCAGTAGCGTGGACCAATTCCCGATATAGTTCCGTTGAAGAGTGGCGAGCGGTCAAAGCCTGTACGCAGAATGTCGTGAACACGCTTTGAGGTATAGACCATAAAGCAGGGTAGTTGGTCGCTAACAGGCTCGGTATCAGGGTCATAAGAGAACTTTGAAGGCTCTGCATCGCCCTCCTGAACCTCCAGGGCATCGAAGTTGATGGTGCGAGCATCAAGTCTTACGGGTGTACCGGTCTTCATCCTACCACACTCAAAACCGAGTTTTAGGAGCGATGCCGTAACACCATGTGCCGCCTGATCTCCAGCTCTGCCACCCTCGGCACTCGCCTCACCACAGTGCATAACACCCTCAAGGAATGTTCCTGCGGTAAGCACAACACGGCTACACTCTATCTCCACGCCCATTCTCATTTTAACGCCCCTTACACGAGGTTTCTCCCCCGAAAGGTCGAAGAGTATCTCCACCACCGAATCTTGCCACAGATA
Source organism: Alistipes sp. (assembly GCA_045590115.1). Taxonomy (GTDB): domain Bacteria; phylum Bacteroidota; class Bacteroidia; order Bacteroidales; family Rikenellaceae; genus Alistipes. Next base: position 2,031 of record JAZNQJ010000060.1, read on the forward strand.
GAGCCTATGGGTGTTTTCCAGCGTATTGCGCCAAAGTTGCGAGAAGCGCTGCTTGTCGCACTGCGCACGTGGACTCCACATGGCAGCACCCTTGGAGCGGTTGAGCATGCGGAACTGAATAGCCGAACGGTCTGTGATACGTCCCATCATACCGCCAAGAGCATCTATCTCCCTGACAATCTGACCTTTAGCCACACCACCAACTGCGGGATTACACGACATCGAGGCAATCTTCTCCATGTCGATAGTGATGAGTAGTGTACGTGAGCCGAGTCGTGCTGCTGCTGAGGCAGCCTCACAGCCAGCGTGGCCAGCACCGATGACCACTATATCGTATTGTAGTGTCATAGAATCTCGTTGCTCAGAAGTTTGAGGTAGCGGTTCTCCATGCGACGCATGTTACGCTCTGCCGAAGGGCTCTTATCCTTGTGGCCACATAGATGTAGTGCGCCATGCACAATAACACGACGCATCTCATTGATAGGCAGCGCATTATATATCGGAGCATTATCCGTAACAGTTGCCACGTCGATATAAACCTCGCCAGCAACAACACCCTCTCCTACCCTACTCTCACGATCCTCAAACGTAATCACATCAGTAAAGTAGTCATGTCCCAAGAAGTCACGATTCATCTGGCGGTGGTACTCCGACGAGCAGAATATATAGTTTATATCGCCAGCAGTGTAGCCCTCACGACGTATAACCTCCTCAATCCAGCGACGTATTTTGAGTCTCTGGGCAAGTTTATAGCTACAATCCTGGGTAAAGAAACGAATCATATAAAACTATTTCTTAAAGCAGTCCATCACATTCATAGGGGTGTTGGACTTGGTGTTGATAATCATAAATTGGATGTAGGCACTCATCGTACCTTTATGGTCTACGCCAATACCTATGACGCCAATCTTCTCGTTACGCTTTACCACATCGCCCTCGGCAACCTCAATCTGGCTAAGATGGGTATATACCGAGACATATTGGCCATGGGCAATCATCACCGTTGAGTGGTTGGTGTTGTCAGTAAGTATACGCACCACCTTACCCTCGTAGATGCTATGAACAGCGGCACCCTTCGCACCTGTAATCTTGACCATGTTGGTCTGCATCTTGTGTGTCGTACCGCCCGTTACGGGGAGATTTAAGGCCTTTGTAGATGAACTGAAGCTCTTACCCACCTTGTTGTTCTCGGTGAGCTTACGCAGCTCCTTAGTGGCCTTTTCAAGCTCTTTCTGCTGGCGCTTCTGCTCCTCAAGGGCTTTGCGCTCCTGTTCTGAGAGTTTTTTGAAGGCCTCACGAGCCTCATCACGATCACGCTCCAGGTCTCGATGTTCGGCCTCGAGCGAGTGGCCTATGGAGTCAAGCTCCTCACGACGCAAGTCAAGCTCCTCACGCATCGCAAGCAGCCTACTACCCTGCTCCCGGATACGCTCAGCAAGCTCGGCACGCTGCTCTGCAACATGGCGAATATTGAGCATACGATGTGTAGCCTCAGATATGTTGGTCGATGAAAATAGGTATGTGGTCTCGTTATTTGAGCGATAGTTACGGTGTGCCACACGCACAGCCTCGGCATATATCTTCTTGTTGTAGTCAAGCTCCTGAGCCAGCGAATCTATGCTTATGCTGAGCCTCTTATACTCCACATCGAGCATATCACGCTTACGCTCAGTCTCAGCTATATACGACGTGCGGAGGTTCATCTGCTCAGTGAGCTTATCTACACGTTCCGTAGCACTACCCTTCTGTCGTTTAAGCTCGATGACCTGTTTCTTGGTCTTCTCAAGGTCACGCTTATACTGCTCCACACGCTGTTTCTGCTGTGCTATGGTGACACGCTGTGCCTCGGCATTATAGGCTGTAAACACCAAGACAACAGCAACAAAAAGCCTCAGTATAAACTTGGAATATTGCGTCATGGTTACTCTTCAGTTGAAAATTCATCCTCCACCAAACGAGGCAAGACATGCTCACGCAGCTCATCTGCATCGTAGCCCTTATCTATAGCCTTCTTCCAATAGGTCTCGGCCATAAACTTCTCGCCTAAGTCCCAGAGGATATCGCCATAGTGAACCAATAGCGAGGGACTCTCCTGGCGGTTTAGCGCCAATGCCTGCATCATATACTTCTTAGCCTCAACGTTACGTCCCAAAAGGTGGAGAATCCAGGCATAGGTGTCGAGATAATTATAGTCGCCCTCCTCAAGGGTTATTGCTAATTGTGACATGGCCAAGGCACGCTCCAGGTCGCCATTATCGAGCGCCATGAAGTATGCATAGTTGTTCAGCGTTAAGGCATTCTCAGGGTTGAACTTCAGCGACTTTTCATAGGCCTTAAAGGCACTCTTGTTGTCGCCCATCTTATGGTATACATCGCCTATGGCTTGCCATAGGGAGCTTGCCGTATGGTCATCCGTAACGCTCTTCAGCGCCTTGCGATAAATCTTGATTGCCCCCTTGTAATCCTCCTTAGTGTCGCAAAGGTAGGCCGCCATTCTCACGACATCTATATTATCAGGGAAACGCTCAACCGCCTTATCTACGATATTTTGCATAAGCTCATCACGCTTTAGCACCTCTGCAAGTTGGTAGGCAAAGAGATAGTCCGAAGACTCCACGTTATCATCCTCAAGGTGGCGCATAAGGTAGTTCATGCCCTCTTCACGCTGAGCGCCATAGCATAGGTGAAGAGTGTAGAGCTGTACTACCCTACGGTTTGTTGGATATTTTAGTGCGAGTGTCGATATGAGCCTGCCAATACGGAAATAGTTGCCAGCATAGAACTGCTCATCGCCAACATATGCCTCAACATGCTTGAGCTTGGTATCTACCCCCTGACGCTCATCATTGAACAACTGCTCCTCAAGGTCGAAGACTCGCTCCACATCGTTTTGGCGTACGTAGTACTCAAATAGCGCAACTGTTGTGTCTAAGTTGGTGGTATCGAGCCTATATGCCGCCTCGAATGTAGCTCGTGCCAACGAGTCTCGCTCGGCAGCCTCATAGCTATTTGCTAAGCTAAGATAGGCCTCAACATCATATGGTGCATCCGCAACTAAGCGCTTGCCCTCATCTATAGCCTTGTCGAAGAGCTTCTGCTCCAACAATAGTCGCTGCTTGATATTTGAGAGTACGGGGTTACGGCCTAAGCGCATGTCTGCCGAGTCGAGTACAGCAATGGCTGAGTATGGCATACCCTGCATCGCATACATCTGAGCTAAGAAGTAGTATGTCGATGGTTGGCGGCTATCCATTGCCATAAGGCGTTTATATACTCCCAATGCTGTGGTATAGTCGTGGTTGTCGAGGAGTGCTAAACCATAGGCCTCGGCATAGAACTTATTGGTAGAGTCTGCCTCGTAGGCAAGCCTTGAGAGACGTAGTGCCTCGGGGCTTTTAGAAGGCTCAAGCTTCGATAGGTTGTAGAGCGCAGGGCCGTAGAGGCTATCCTCGGCAATAATCCCACGCCAGATGCTCTGCGCCTTAAGCGTATCACGCCAGATGGTTATGCTCTTAACGGCCTCGCTATGGCGACGTGCATGTGATAGGCTATCTACCCCACGCTCCTCGGCCAGCTCCTCTACATATACAAGAGGTCTGTCGACAGCCGTAAAGGCGGTCAACAACACCATTATAAACAGCGTCAATAGGCTATTTATCAGCCATCTCATCCAGCTTTATCGCTTAACGTAAACTCTTCTCTCAACCGACTACAGTGCGCTCTCAAACTGATTGAGGAAGCGCACATCGTTCTCAAAGTATAGGCGCAAGTCGCCCACTCCATACTTGAGCATTGCAATACGCTCAATACCCATACCAAAGGCGAAACCTGAGAACTCCTTAGGGTCGATATTATTTGCCTCAAGAACGTTAGGGTCTACCATGCCGCAGCCCATAATCTCGAGCCAGCCTGTACCCTTACATACACCACAACCCTTACCGCCACAGATAGAGCATGATACGTCAACCTCTGCTGAAGGCTCAGTAAATGGGAAGTATGATGGGCGCATACGAATCTGTGCCTGCTCGCCGAAAAGCTCCTTAGCAAAGTAGAGCAACGACTGCTTCATATCGGCAAACGACACATTGCGGTCGATATAGAGACCCTCAATCTGGTGGAAGATACAGTGGGCGCGATACGAGATAGCCTCGTTACGGAACACTCGACCAGGGCAGATTACACGAATAGGAGGCTTCTGACGCTCCATGGTGCGCACCTGGATTGATGAGGTGTGGGTACGAAGAACTACATCGGGGTTGCTCTCGATGAAGAATGTATCCTGCATATCACGTGCTGGATGCTCGGGTGGGAAGTTGAGTGCCGAGAACACGTGCCAATCATCCTCGATCTCAGGGCCATCAGCAACGGTATAACCGAGGCGGGCGAAGATGCCCACAATCTCGTTCTTAACGATTGAGATAGGGTGACGTGAGCCTACCTGCTCTGCGGTTCCTGGTCGTGTCATATCGTCGATATGCGAGGCCTTCATTGCCTGTGCATTGCCAATCTCCTCCTTGAGGGCGTTGATGCGCTCTGTGGCTACATTCTTGAGGTGGTTGAGCTTCTGTCCCAACTCACGCTTCTGCTCAGCTGGAACACTCTTAAACTCCTCCATGAGCATACCAAGCTCGCCCTTCTTACCAAGAATCTTGATTCGGAATGCCTCTACGTCGGCAGCTGTCTTAGGTGCAAAAGCCTCAATTTCAGCCAAAAGTTTTTCAATTTTGTTAATCATAGATATCGTGTATTGTATTTTTAGCGTTATTTTTAGTATATTTGCAATAAAGCCTCGCAGGTTTTATTACATAAAAGAACGTACAAAGTTACTAATAATTTCGCAAATGACAAGAGTTTATCGTGCAATAATTCTCCTCATGCTACTTATTCCAATAAGTAGTTACGCTCAAAAGGTGGGTGTGGTGCTTAGCGGTGGTGGTGCCAAAGGCCTATACCACATCGGAGTACTTCGTGCCATGGAGGAGCATGGAATACCTATCGACTATATTGCTGGCACATCGATGGGATCAATCATCGGAGGCCTCTACGCCGCAGGCTATAGTATCGAGGAGATGGAGGCAATAGCACTCTCGGGCGATATGGATCGCTGGGTGAGTGGGGGCATTGACCCTAAGTATAGCTACTACTATCGTGAGCGTGACCAGATTACAAACATCGTGTCGCTACCCGTAACCATGGATAAGAAGGGTAGTGGCGATGAGCTACCACGCTTCAAACTTCCTGGCTCGGTGATGGGGACATCCGAGATAGACCTTGCGCTGTGCAACTACTTCACACAGCCCACAGCCGCCGCCAACCGAGACTTTGACCGTCTGATGATACCCTTCTTCTGTGTGGCAACAGACATCGAGAATCATCGTGCTGTGGAGCTTCGCACAGGCGACCTCGCCTTGGCAATACGTGCCTCAATGGCTATACCCATAGCCTTTCCTCCTGTAGAGATTGACTCGGTGTTGATGTGCGATGGCGGTTGCTACGACAACTTCCCATGGCAGTCGTTAGATAATAACTACCACCCCGACATCATCATCGGCATTAGCTGTACTGCGGTCAAGGAGCGTCTCGACCGCAATGCCTCGGTGGTGGAGCAGGCCATGTCGCTAATAACCAAGCCTACGGACTACAACCTTCCTGAGGGTCGCTCAGTATTTATTCAGCGTAATGTCGATGTCTCGATGCTCGACTTTTCACAAGCACAAGAGGCGATGGCACAGGGATATAACGATGCCGTTGCCGCCATGCCCGAGATTAAGCGTCTCATCAGCCGACGCACTACACCAGAGGAGTTTAACGCTCGTCGTGAGATGTTCCGCAACAGCTGGCCAGACTCAAAGATGGGTGAGATAAACGTGCGTGGTGTGAAAGATAGGCAGAAGGCTGTGGCCGAGCGTGCGCTTAACATGGGACACAATCGTGAGCGTGACACACTGCCACTAACGGCACAGCAGATGGGCGAAAACTACCTTACGATGCTCTCCAACCTGCCCATTGCCAGCAAGTTTCCATCTATCATTCACAACGACTCCACCGACCGCTACGACGTATTTGTGGAGCTTGAGGCAAAGCCCAACTTCGATGTGCTGATTGGAGGTAACATCTCATCTACGGCATTCAACCAAGCATACGTAGGTCTGCGCTATAGGTGGATAGGCAAGGTTATGCAGTCATTCGAGGCCGACGTGCTTCTTGGCCCTGTGCATACCATGGCACGAGCCAAGGGTCGTACCACATTTATGAGAGACAATCCGATATACCTATACTACGGCTATAACTTTAACATTACCAATACGTTGAAGGGTAACTTCGGAAACCTTACTCCCGTAGATAATGCCGAGCAGATGAAGGCTATGGAGAACTACTTCTCGCTCTCGCTTGGTTCGGCGCTTACACGCAAGAGTGTCCTTGATGCAACACTCCACGTAGGTCGCAACGGATATAGCTATCAGATGGAGGGCTTCGAGCGTAGACAGTATACCCACTTCTCGTACGTAGGTGGACAGTTAGCCTTCGACCGCACTTCGTTCAACAAGCCACTATACCCCACCTCAGGCTCACGCCTAACAGCCTCAGCAATATACATCTATGGTCGTGATGAGCGTAATTCTGCGGTAGATGATATTCACATCAACAAAATAAAGCAGTGGGGTGGTGTCAAGGCTTCGTGGGAGCAGTTTATCGACCTTACGCACGATGGTCGTTTCTCATGGGGACACGCTATCGAGGGAGTATATACCAACCACCCAACACTCGACTCAAAGGAGGCCACCGACCTCTCGGCACCACACTATGCTCCACTGCTCCACTCACGCATGGTCTACATGCCTGAATTTCGTGCCGACCGCTATATTGGTGTGGGTATAATGCCTACGGTGCGAATTGTGGGTAACCTCTATGCACGACTAAGCATATATGCTATGTTAAGAGATAGGTATCGTGATGAGCTAATGCACTATATGTCAGACCTATCGCTCATCTATCATACGCCCATAGGCCCCGTAAGTCTATCGCTCACAAAGTATGGTTTTAACACCAAAAATAACCTATATCTGACCTTCAACCTCGGCTACGCCATATTTGGAAATAAAGGACTTTTTTATTAAATATTTCGCATAAAAAGGTCAAGAAATTTAGGGAGTTTAGGGCGGCTAAGGAGCGCACTCTAAACTCTCTATTTTTTTTTATCTCTCTAAATTCACTCTTTACGAGCCATCGACTCTTTGATTTTTCGCATTTTTTTCCTATCTTTGCCCCATTGTGTATATATTCATATACATCAGCACAACTTAAGCAACAAAATTAACAACAAAAATAGACTACTATGGGAAGAGCATTTGAGTATCGCAAGGCGAGAAAGATGAAGCGCTGGGGACATATGGCGCGAGTATTTACAAAGATCGGTAAGGAGATTGAGATGGCTGTAAAGGCTTCAGGTCCAGATCCAGCATCAAACCTCCGTCTACGTCTTCTTATGCAGAATGCTAAGGCTGAGAACATGCCTAAGGAGAATGTGGAGCGTGCTATCAAGCGTGCTACCGACAAGGACTCTGCAGACTACAAGGAGATGATCTACGAGGGTTATGGCCCTCATGGTATCGCTGTATTGGTTGAGACAGCTACCGACAACACCAACCGTACTGTAGCCTCAGTGCGTATGTATTTCAATAAGTATGGTGGGACTCTCGGTACATCAGGCTCTGTAGGCTTCATGTTCGAGCATAAGTGCTTATTTAAGTTCAAGCCAACTGCAGGTGCTGACCTTGAGGAGATGGAGCTTGAGATGATCGACTTCGGCGTTGATGAGTTCTATGCTGAGGAGGGCGAGGTAACAGTATATGCTGCTTACGAGTCGTTCGGTCAGATTCAGACATGGATCGAGGGCAAGGGCTTTGAGCTTGTATCAGGTGAGGCAGTACGCATCCCTACCGACACCAAGGAGCTTACCCCAGAGCAGCGTGAGGCAGTAAACAAGCTCATCGAGCATCTCGAGGAGGATGACGACGTGACCAACGTCTACACCACCATGGCCGAGAGCGAGGATGAGGGTGACGAGGAATAAACCGAAAAACAACAAAGTTAGGTATGAACAAGTTTAAGGAGTATAAGGGTCTTGACCTTGCTGGCGTTGCCGATGAGGTATTGGCACGCTGGACAGAGCAGGACACCTTTCACAAGAGCATAACAACACGTGAGGGGCACCCCACGTTTGTATTCTACGAGGGTCCACCATCAGCTAATGGTATGCCCGGTATTCACCACGTGATGGCACGTACCATCAAGGATGTATTCTGCCGCTACAAGACCCAGCAGGGATATCTTGTACACCGTAAGGCGGGCTGGGATACTCATGGTCTGCCTGTGGAGCTTGGTGTCGAGAAGAAACTCGGCATCACAAAGGAGGATATCGGCAAGAAGATTACCATCGAGCAGTACAACAAGGAGTGTCGTGAGGCTGTCATGGAGTTCACCGACATCTGGGAGGACCTCACACGCAAGATGGGCTATTGGGTAAATATGGACGACCCATATATCACCTACGACAACAAGTTTATCGAGACCCTATGGTGGCTTCTCAAGCAGCTCTACGACAAGAACCTCTTGTACAAGGGCTACACCATCCAGCCATACTCACCAGCAGCAGGTACAGGTCTTTCAACCCACGAGCTTAACCAGCCTGGTTGCTATCGTGACGTTAAGGATACCACATGTACCGCACAGTTCCGCATCCTCGAGCCTAAGGCCGAGATGGAGGGATGGGGTACGCCTGTATTCTTGGCATGGACAACCACACCATGGACACTTCCATCAAACACAGCACTCTGCGTAGGCCCTAAGTATGACTACGTGGCAGTACGCTCTTACAACCCATACACCGCAGAGAAGATTACGGCAGTTGTTGCTGAGCCATTGCTCTACTCAATCTTCAACAAGAAGGCTGAGGGCATCGCCTTGGAGGATTACAAGGCTGGCGACAAGCTTATCCCATTTGAGGTTGTTGGCAAGTGGAAGGGTACCGAGCTTGAGGGCATGCACTACGAGCAGCTACTCCCATGGGTTAAGCCTGTGGAGGCAGATGAGAATGGCAATTGGAAGGAGGCTTCAGCGAAGGCCTTCCGCATAATCCTCGGCGACTACGTTACTGTTGAGGATGGTACGGGTATCGTTCACATCGCTCCAACATTCGGTGCTGATGATGCCTTTGTAGCACGTCAGGCTGGCATCCCATCGTTGTTCATGATCAACAAGCGTGGCGAGACACGTCCTATGGTCGACTTTACAGGTAAGTTCTACCTCAAGGCAGAGCTTGACGAGAAGTTCGCCGCAGAGTGTGTTGCTGCGTCATACGATGAGTATGAGGGACGCTTCGTGAAGAATGCCTACGACCCACAGTTTACTGTTGATGGTCGCTACGATGAGAAGGCTGCAGCGGCTGCTGAGAACCTTGATATCTACATCTCTATCAAGCTCAAGGAGTCTAACAAGGTCTTCAAGATTGAGAAGCACACCCACAACTATCCACACTGCTGGCGTACCGACAAGCCTGTGTTGTACTATCCTTTGGACTCATGGTTTATCCGCACCACAGCACTTCGCGAGCGCATGATGGAGCTTAATAAGACCATCTATTGGAAGCCTGAGTCAACAGGTACAGGCCGTTGCGGCAAGTGGCTCGAGAACATCAACGACTGGAACCTCTCACGTTCACGCTTCTGGGGTACTCCACTCCCAATATGGGCAACCGAGGACCGCACAGAGCAGAAGTGCATCGGCTCGGTGGAGGAGCTTATGGCAGAGATTGAGAAGTCA
>JAZNQJ010000061.1:0-8223 GCA_045590115.1 Alistipes sp.
CGTTTACCTCTGCCGATAAACCAAGCACCTTAGTAGGACATGATGCTACGCAAACACCACAACCCTTGCAATGCTCTGTATCGACGACAACTGTTCCTTTGATTTTTGCCATACGACAGTAGTTTTATAGATTGTTAAAAGTTCGGTTTTATCTTTATACGGAATTAACCAAACAAATGTACATATAATTTCGCAAATATCCTACGTTTTTACGAAATATTTTTTGTGCAGTGACTCTATTCGGCTGTAATATTGGATGTTTGGCTACCTATCTATTATGAGGTGTGCTGTAGCTCATCGTATATTTTGTCGTACAACGAGCGCAGAAGGTCGGGCTGGGCGATGATTTGGCGTAGCTGCTCAAGACGCTCGGCGTTTGCTGAATGCTCAATCCACAGGCGTAGATATCCGCCATAGTTATACTTCTCGTTGAGATGCTCCGTAAGACGCTCGTAGCCCTGCTCTCGGTTGAGCGTAGGATGATGTGTGAGCGTAAACTGTATGGTACGACGTATGATACTTTCGGGGATGATAACCCTATCGGCCTCGGCAACGATGCGGCCATATATCGTGCGAGGCTCGTGCGATGATGAGGCACGATGATCCTCCACAGCATCGGCCATTATGGCTATCTGCTCAGGGCTGAACCAGCGGCGTAGTGTAGCATCTGCCAGGATGATGTTTTTCGACTCTACGTGGTGTAGTTCACGCCCCTTTACAAGCCCTGTGTCGTGGTAGGCGGCAATGACATATACCATGCGAGGGTCTACGTCATAATTCTCGGCAAGAGACATGCTCTGCGAGATAACGGTTAGGGCGTGGTCACGTTGGTGTGCTGCGTCAAACCCGTCGTAGCGGGGGAGTATCTCGCTCTCGATATAGTGTTTGAGGTCGTCGGGTATCATGGGCTATCCTGCTACTACGGTTACCAACTCCTCACGACGTAGGTAGTCGTGGGCTAACTGCTGAATACGCTCAGGCGTGATGGCGAATATCTCCTCGACGCTATGCTGTGTGGCGCTGTTGTCCATGCCACACATGATGTTTTCGATAGTCACATCTGCAATGCCAAATGGGCCATCGAGGATGCGTAGTATCTCGCCGATAAGCACATTCTTGACCATCTGCAGCTCATCCTCATCGACAAGCTCATGGCGTAGACGCTCTATCTCGTTGTAAATCTCGCCAAGTGCCTCCTCACGCTTCTCACGAGCCACTTGAGTGGCTATGGCGAGGTATCCCTCCTTGTCGAAGTTTATCATTGCTGCCATAACGCCATAGGTATAGCCATGCTCCTCACGAAGGTTCTGCATTAGGCGAGAGCCGAAGTATCCACCAAGTATCGCTGCCACCACCTGCATGCCCACAAAGTCGGGGTGTGAGCGACCAAAGAGCAGACGGCCTATGCGTATGCTCGACTGCAGGGCTGTGGGTATGTTACGCTCAAGGTGGTGCGTGGTCTGTGGCGTTGGAAATACCACTGTGTGGTTATCTCCCGATGGTAGCTCGTTGGCGATGCACTCAATCTCGGTCAGCACCTCAGGTGTTATGTTGCCGCTGCACACCACAAAGCAGTTGTCTGCGGTGTATAGCTTGGTGTATAGCTCACGTAGGTCGGCTGTTGTGAGGTCGTCGTACAAATCCTCCGATGCCGATATGCCGTAGGGATGGTCCTTGCCGAAGAGCGCCTCGCCGAGAAGCTCACGTGACTGCATGTCTATCTTTTGACGCTCTATGCGTAGGCTCTGCTTGCGCTTTGTGCGGTATATCTCAAACTCACGCTCGGGGAATGCTGGGTGTAGGAGTATCTCACGAGCCACCTCGACTGTGGGTGTGAAGAACTTGCTGAGCGAGCAGAACGATATGTAGATATAGTCTCGGTCTACGTTGACATCGAAGTATGAGCCGTAGAAGTCGAGCTGCTCGGCTATCTGTTGTGCTGTGAGGTGTGTGCTTCCCTCGCCGAGCATGTTGGCAGTTGCGGATGCCGAGAATGGCTTTGTTTGCATAGATGTGCCGGCATGAAACACAAATGTGAAGCGTACCACCTCGAAGTCCTCTGTTGTAAGCCTGTATACCTTAACGCCATTTGACGTTGTGCTTAGCTCGGTGCGTGGCATATCCACGCTATCGGGGATTACTATGTCGGGTTGTTGTTTCATTTCTTACTCTGATTTTTGTGTTGCTCGGTAGATGAGTGTCGAGGAGTTGCGCTCCGTAAAGCAGCGTGCGGCAAATGCCATCACTTGGTCACGTGTCAGCGAGCGGTATATCTCTGCCTCACGATTTATTAGCGTTATGTCGCCCGAGAAGTCGTAGAAGCCGAGGTTGAGCGCCTTGTTCATGATGTTTATCTCGCCGAGGAGCATGTTGGCTTCAAACTTGTTTTTCACCTTCTCCATCTCATAGTCCGAGATGTTACCCTCTACTATGTCACGTAGCTCGCCGAGGAGAGCTGCTTCGGCCTCGGCCTCCGATGTTGTGGGCATAAGTCTACCCTTGATGACGAATAGTCCAGCATCGATGCTACCTGTTATGTAGGCGTTGACGCTTGAGAATAGCCCACGCTCCTTGATTAGTCGGTTTACAAGGCGTGATGACTCACCACCGGCCAATAGGTCGGACGTAAGGTCGCCGAGGAAGAAGTCTTCGGATAGGCGGTCGCCCATGTGGAATGCTATGGATATGTCTGTTGCTGGCACATCACGCTCCACTATGAGGCGGCGTGCCTCGCTCTGCTCAGGCTCTGCGGGTATAGGTTGCAGCTCGCCACCAGAATCCTCTATGTCGCCAAAGTACTCCTCGGCGAGGGCTATCATCTCATCCTCGTCGATGTCTGCCGATATCGAGAGTATCGCCTGCGAGGGGCGGTAGTGTAGGTCGTAGAAACAGCGCACGTCATCAAGCGTTGCACGCTCGATATGCTCTGGCGAAATGCCTATTGTCGCCCAGCGGTAGGGGTGTACCTTGTAGGCTAACTCACGCAGCAGTATCAGCTCGTCGCCATATGGCTGGTTAAGGTATCGCTGCTTGAACTCCTCGATAACCACCTGCTTCTCGGTGGAGTATGCCTCCTCCGAGATGTTGAGGTTGCGCATACGGTCGCTCTCGAGCCATAGCGCTGTGCGTATGTTCTTCTTTGGGAGCGTTATGTAGAAGTCGGTGTAGTCGTTGTTGGTAAAGGCGTTGTTCTCGCCACATGCCATCTGTACGGGTATGTCGAACTCGGGTACGGCATAGGTGCCACGAAACATCAGATGCTCGAAGAGGTGCGCAAAGCCTGTCTTCGTTGGCTCCTCGTTGCGCGCACCTACCTTATATAATATATTAACAGCTGCCAGCTTCGATGCTCGGTCACGATTGACCAACACTCTTAGTCCGTTGCTTAAGGTCTTTTGCTTGTATCTTATCATAGTCGGTATATCTTTCTACAAATATAGTGAAAAGTTGTGACTTATCATCACGTGTGGCCAGCTTTTGTGTAGGAAGATGCTGTGATGGGGCATCATTATGATGCTAAAAGTAAGAAATATGGTGTTGCGAGGTATAGCAAGCCGAAATTTTTTGTACATTTGTCTTGTGTAACAATCCTAAACGTAAGAACTATGGCAAAAACAAAAAGTGCAAACTCTGCTGCGCCCTCAGCTATTAAATCGTGGTTTAAGACCTATGTTGTCGATGCGCTGAGCTTCATGGCAATGGGTCTCTTCTGCTCGCTGATACTTGGTCTTATCATCAAGCAGCTATCGCTGATACCCCACCTTGAGGTGTTGGCAGAGTTGGCTAAGGTGTTGCAGTCGCCTACGGTTGTTGGTGGCTCGATAGGCCTTGCCATAGGTCTTGGCCTTAAGCGTGACCCGCTGGTAACAATCTCGGCGGTGGCAGTAGGTGCGCTCGGCTATCAGTTTGGTGGCCCTGTGGGCGCTTACCTATGTGCTATCATCGGCATCGAGCTAAGCTCGTTGGTGTCTAAGCGCACGCCCATAGATATTATCATCACACCCCTTGTGGCTGTTGTTGCGGGTGGTCTGTTTGCAAAGTATTGCTGTGCGCCAATCAACGAGTGGATGATGTCGCTGGGCGAGGTTATAGAGCGTGCCACGCAGCTCAACCCATTTGTTATGGGTGTGGTGGTGTCGGTCATGGTGGGCTGTGTGTTGACACTCCCCATTAGCTCGGCAGCATTGTGCATCTCGATAGGCATCAGTGGCTTGGCGGCGGGTGCTGCTACGGCGGGATGTTGCGCTCAGATGATAGGCTTTGCCGTAATCAGCTATAAGGATAATGGCTTCGGAGGACTCCTCTCGCAGGGACTCGGCACGTCGATGCTTCAGGTGGGTAACATCGCACGCAAGCCGATAATATGGCTCGCCCCAACGCTCACAGCAGCAGTTCTCGGCCCTGTCTCTACCATGTGGCTAAAGATGACAAACAATGCTGCTGGCGCAGGCATGGGTACTTCGGGACTTGTTGGCCCTATCGGCTGCTGGGATACTATGCAGGCAACTACCGACCACCTAACGCTTATTATTGAGATTGTCGGCCTATACTTCATTGCTCCAGCCCTGCTCAGCCTCCTATTCCACTATGCGATGAAGCGACTCGGCTGGGTTAAGGATGGCGACATGGCACTTCAGAGATAATAACTATGAAACGACTACTTCTGCTTTTGGCAATATTAAGTCTTGCGCTTTTCGGCTGTGATCCTGACACGCCTACACCTCTGCCCGATGATGGTGGCGAGGAACCTCAGCCCAAGCCCGACCCAGAGTTACCACAAAACTATGTCAAGTATGGCGATGTTGTAAGGGAGCTACACTCTATGTGCTATGTTAAGAACGATGCTCATGAGCTTGGTATTCAGTATGCTATGGCGATGACACCTGCCGAAGGCGTTGCCTCGTTTGATGAGATTATCGAGGGCGAGGAGTATCTCTTTCTCTCGTTCGGCGAAGAGATGCTGTTGGATGTTATAGAGCAAAACGAGGGTAGGGTAAATGTGCTTGACATAGCCACAGATGATGTTGTCTATATGTTTGTCGCTAAGCTCGGCGAGTTTGATATTGTGGATACCGCTACTGACCACCTAAACATTACCTCTGGCAAGGTTGTGATATCGCTTGACGCAGATAGCCATGATATCTCCATAGCGGCTCACTACGATACTGTGCTTGGCGATGTAGATGTTGTTGCAACCATGCCTCTTGAGGTTAAGGAGGTTGTCGTTAGCGACTCCTACTATCGCTACACATGGGGCGATATTGATGTAGACGCTACTGTAGGCTCGGCATATGTTGAGAATAGACCCTCTGGCGTTACATATACCATATGTAGGGATGCAGTAAAGACATATGTCTACTACGAGGATACTCCATTCCTAAAGGTTGATGTTGCGGGTATGACCTCTAAGGATGACTTTGTGATTGACGTAGCGACATACGATGGCGAGTTCTCTGTATGGGCGTGTGACCCTATTAAGGGTATGGATCTACGTGTGTCGAACGATAATCGTGCGGGACGTTCAGGTGTTGTGAGTGTTAAGGATGGTGTGCTTAGGTGCGAGAACCTCTCCTATAACGATATAGGTGTCGATGTATTCTTTGTGGATGATTATCGCACTGTGAACGAGTGTGTTAATATCTCCTATGATGAGCGTACGGAGCTATTTACACCTTGCTCTGTAGTGCTGGATAATAGTGGCGATAGTGACTATAAGATATATGTGTCGAGCAAGTCGGGTATTACCACTGTTGAGGGTATGATTAACCCTGATATCGTTATAACATATCCTAAGGAGGGCTGGGAGAAGTGGCTTATGAAGCGTTATTTTATCTCTGGAAGCTCATATCCCGACATGACATTTAAGTATAGGAAGTCGACTTATAAGAAGGGCGAGGGCGATTGCCTCGGTATGAACGCCCAAATCCCTGAGTATGACGCTGAGAATGGCCGTCTCAGCCTTAACATAAACCTCTACACCGAGGAGGGTGGCATTGCCCTCTACTATAGCGGTGAGTTCACGCTCGTGGAGTAGTGACGTAAGAGGCTGAATAAAAAGTGTATTTTGTCGTTATGCTCGCCCTCAAAATGCTCATTTACGTCGAGTAAACTCCGCTTTTTCGGGCTTCGCAGGCCTAAAACTACATCTTTTTATCCAACCTCTTGGCAAAACGGGGATGACAAATTTACTTTTTAGTCATCCCCTTGTTGTTCCTACTGAAGTCGAAACGCTATCGGTATCGTGTATTTTACTGATTACCCCTCCCCGCCGGAACTCGCCAGAGCAATGCGTGATGAGGGCAGACCCTACAACAAATCGCCGAAGAACTCGGATACAAGAGCGCATCTTCTGTACACGACTTATTGAATAAGTAAAGTGTTCGTTCGTTCTTTTACATAGGGAAAACGAACGAACACCGAACACCCTCCGCAGCCTAAGCCTCAGGGCATCGGCACCATACCATGGTGGAGAGTGGAGCGCACGCTGAGCGTAGATGATGTTTGCTCAGCGGCCTACTTGCTCGCAAGTACCAGCGTTGCATCCTTAACGCCATCGCCACGTACCGTTAGGCGAATATCGCCCTGAACATCACGCAGCGTGCGGATGATAGCCAATGCCTTGCCATTAAAGAGCTTCATTGTTGAGCCCTTGAGCGACTCTGTGCCTGCAGCGTTACCATTATCCACGCCCATAAGCTCGCCAGCACCCTCCACATCGAAGTAGAGCTGGTTCATGGCCGTAGGCACAGGGTTACTCTCCTTATCGAAGCACTCAACAGTAACATATGCAAGGTCGTAACCATCGGCCGAGAGCATCTCTCGGTCTGTGGTAAGACGTATCTCGTAGGCCTCGCCAGCAGTCTTGCGTGTGTGGCGCATAACCTCCTCGCCATCCTTATACGCTACGGCGGTAATCTCGCCAGGCTCAAACTCTACACCCTCCCATATTGCGTGTAGACGCTCCGTAGTCTTGGAGCTACGACCTAACGAGCGGTCGTTGACAAATAGCTCCACCTCATCGGCATTGTTGTAGTATACCCATAGGTCAACCTTCTGACCCTCGCTCCAATTCCAATGTGGGAAGAGGTGTAGCGTAGGCACATTTGTCCACTCCGAGCGGTACATATAGTAGCAATCCTTAGGGAAGCCACAGAGGTCTACGATGCCAAAGTATGATGAGCGTGAGGGCCATGAGTAGGGCGTAGGCTCGCCAAGATAGTCGAAGCCTGTCCATACGAATGTGCCTGCGCAGTAATCCCTATCACGCACCGCTATCCACGCTGCCTCATGAAGCGTTGCCCAGGGCGCACGTGAGTTGTCGTATGCCGAACACTGATGGTGTGTGGTGTTGTAGGGCAAATCCCAGCGTGCGGGGATGACGTGAATCTGGCTTGAGGGGTGGAGGTAGAAGCCACGACTATTAAGTGCTGAGGCGGTCTCAGAGCCGATAAATGGCATATCGGGATACCATACACACACCGAGTCGTAGTCCTGCTCGTGGTAGTTGAAGCCTACGATGTCGAGAGCGCCTGAACGTAGTAGGTTGTTGTGTGGGCGTGTCTCGTTGCAGCCAGCCGTCACAGGGCGTGTGGAGTCGTACTTCTTGAGTGTAGCGACCACATGGCGTGTAAGCAGCACGTTAGGGTTACGCTCAACATCCGAACTATTGCCCGTAGAACTCTCTGCGATAAAGTTCATAAGGAGGTTGCGCTGCTCGGTAGGTAGCTTGTCAAGGCTGCTATGCTCCTGAGAGTCCCACTGCTCAAGAATCTCGTTGCCCACCGACCACATTATCACTGATGGGTGGTTGCGGTCACGTTTTATGAAGTCCACAAGGTCACGCTCGTGCCACTCATCAAAGAAGCGGGCGTAGTCATACTTGGTCTTGGCTCTACGCCACATGTCAAAGGCCTCATCCATAACCAATATGCCTCGCTCGTCGCATAGGTCGAGAAGCTCAGGAGCTGGAGGGTTGTGTGCCGTACGTATAGCGTTTACGCCAAAAGATTGGAGGATGTCGAGCTGACGCTCCAATGCTCTGCGGTGTACTGCCGAGCCGAGTGCGCCAAGGTCGTGGTGCATACACACACCCTTGAGCTTTAGCTCTCTGCCATTGAGCCAGAAACCACTATCTGCCTTAAACTCGAAGCTACGCACGCCAAAGCGTGTGTCGTACTCATCTACAACCTCGCCATTAACCTCCACAACACTCTTTACGGTGTA
>JAZNQJ010000062.1:0-8478 GCA_045590115.1 Alistipes sp.
ATCGCAGTTGGCCGGCCATCGCCTCTGTTGCTGTCGTTCGTGACGATGGATTTAAGAATGCTCGCACCGGTGATTGATCTGCCATACGAATAAGTGTTGGCGCAAATATGCCACGCCCTCCAGCATCGGCGATGCCCGACACATAATACTCCTTAAGTTCGATGTCGTCGGCACCCCAGCGAGACACTGCCACACTACGTGGCTTCTCGTCGGTCAGCTGTCCAATGTCAGTTGTAACCGACAGCTCGACATCAGCAAGTTCATAGGCAGGCGTCATCCACTTACCGTCATTCTCAGCATCGGAAATTAATATCATTATCCTCATTTCGCCAACACCCATATCCGGAACTCCTACTGTCTGAATTGAAAGCTCAGCAGATGATAAGCGAGATAATGACACTTTCTGATTGATATCTATCTCTTTCTTAGATTTTGAGATATTTACTTTTGTGGTTATCTCCTTAAATAATTCATCAGCTGCCGAGTATTCATCTGTTGGAATTGTTTGCCAGCTGTTATCGCTAAAATTCCACGCCGATACTTTTCCCAATGCGTACAGTTTATTCGCATTCATATCTGCAGAAGAGAAAACATCATCCAGCGTAGGTTCTACGGCTAATATTCCAATACGTTGCACTACATCTATATCCTCAAGGTTATATAGATTGGCATATAGTGTCATTGTTATGCTTTTCGATGGATAAATAAGCCCTGGTATATTGAATAGACGACAACATCTTGGAATGGCTCGCACCCCGCCCACTGAGTATTTATCCAGTCGCACGCCTCTTGTGCCTTTATACACATTAATCCAGTCTGTCCTGGGACCCCACAAATCGCCTCCCCACAGATTTAGATTAGATATATCAATATGTATATCACTGCGTGCCTCGCTCGAGACATTAATCTTGCGCAGTGGTGGACGCATTGTTATCACTGCATCGGTTGATAGCCCCTCCGTGCCTCGGTCGTCGTCGTAAAGGGGCAACACATTTAGGTTGTTGAGCAAAAAGGCGTTGGCCGTGTTGTCGTACCACTCAGGGCGTAATGCTGAGGATAACGATGATAGCGCACGTACGCACCAACGACCATAGCGCTGGAATAGTTGCAATCCAAAGTTCGTCAATATCGACTCCAGAACTTGGTAATGCGACGGCGTTTCGTCGCTGCCGGTAGCCCCGTATATCGCCGCCGAGGGAATAGCGACCAGGTCAAAAGTGTTCTCCACCTGATCGATGTCGATGGGCATATATGGCCATAGCTCAAGGCCTCCGAGGATAGGCTCGAGAAGGCGCAAGATAAGATCTCTTACCGTCAGTGTATCTCCGTAGCGTGTGCCATCGGCAAGTGCGTATGGGGTATTCTTCAAAATTTCTAAACCATCGTTACACTCGATAGTTACCTCATACGGCGCTCGAGCGTTAGGCTGAGAGTATACACCTGTAGAGATGTAACCACTCCAACGACGAAGACAAGCGCCAGTGCCATCTTCTCTAATTCGGCACTCCGAAATCTCAACTAAATAACGTGTAGGGTCGAGTGTATATAGCGAGAGATAGGGGTTGTTGTTCTCACGACAAAGTACCGACAGTGTAGCCGTCGATGGTTTAAACGGCTTCGTCTCTGGATCATCAACAGCACCCTGCGATATCACTACCCTATCACCTGTCAATGGCAGGTCGTACACCTCGCCTGTGTAGCCACGCTCTGAGATATATACCTCATAGCGCAGCTTCTCACGCATAGGTGAGGTGAAGCCACCCTGGTATTTAATGCCGTAGCTGGCGATTGAAAGTGCGGTCGTAGCCATAATAAATTACCCTATTTGCTTTAACAATTTACCCGAGTCGTGATAAGCGGAAATTCTCTTTGTTGAGTACGGCTCGTAGCGATGAGCCTGAGAGCTTCCACTCCACCTCGCCTGTAAGTTCAAGGCGGTTGATGCCACCTATACTCTTCAGCTTCGAGAGCGGGGCGATCACCTCAGGGTCGCTTGCGGCGTTTGGATTGTCACCCACCACTGCGAGTGTTGGGCCATAGGCCAAGCCACCCTTTGCCAATTTCGGTGGTCTGTTAGCGAGATTTATCAGCGCAGAGCCTGCTGCAGTAGTAGCAATGCCAGCTCCTAATGCCACCCATGGGTTAAGCCATGCCATTTTGAGTGCCTCTTTAAATACTATCATTGCAGCTGCATAGCTAATCAACGCCGCTCCGAGAGATTTTAGAGTAGTACCGAGCAACTCTAACAACCGTTTGCCTAAGTTGAAATCCTCGCTCGGAACAATAAGATTTCCGAGTCCCTCACCAATAGTCACAGCAAGATTTCCCAACGCACCTTGAATGATTGACTGCATTTGAGCAACTACCTCAGTCATTGCCTCAGCACGCTTAATCATGGTTGCACGCCATTGCGAGAGAGTACCCTCATCAATAGTAGGCAGTAGCTTGCCAGGCTTAAGGTCAACACCCAATCCTGAATCTTTGAGCGCAATAGTCGTCGCCGAGCCTACGGCGATACCTGTAGAATTGCTTATCTTATCGAGCCGTTGCTGTAGTGTCGCTATCTCTTTATTGATTGCCGCTATTTCCTCGACAGTCTTTGCCCAAGGCTTCCTATCCTGAAGCGCAGCGATTCTGGCCTCCAACTGACCAATCAATCCTGTTGGCCGAATAGCACCACCACCTCCGCCAGCTGTTGGTGCATATCCTGATATTGTCTTGGCAGTATCTTTTACGATATTTTTTTCTTTCTCTCGCAAGGCGAGGACATCCCTATATGCTCGTTGCTCTTCCTGATATACCTTCATGATATCACTACGCTCTTTACGTCCAGCACGTGTAGAGCGGGAGGGCATATCTTTTGGCTTTTTCGGCGCAGCCCCAGCCAATTCCTCATCGGTCATCGCTGAGAAGCGCTGGTATGCGTTGTTGTATGCAGAGGCTTTCAGATCCTTGATATCCTGATTGTAGGCCGCTCTACGAAACTCAGCCAATGCCCATGCTGATGCCAATGCAGTCACAGCCGCAATAACAAGGCCTATTGGGCCGGTCAGCGCAGTGAAAGCTGCACCAATCTGAGGCAATAACAATAGCAGTTGCCCACCAACAGAGAGAAGAGGTCCTACAGCCGCCACTACAGCTGCTATAGTTACTATGGTTTCCTTCATCGCCGGCGAGAGATTTTGGAACCACGCCGCCAAGTCCTTAAGCCAACCAATGACCTTCTGTAACGTCGGGATAAGGATAGTACCGATCTGCTCAGCAAGGTCGCCGAGTAAGTTCTTGAGCTGCACCAATGGACCTGTACCGGTCTTTGCCGCAGTTTCCGCAAATCCCTTATAGTTGGCATTTACGTAGTTTATCGCTTCGCCAGCCTTAAGTTGCTCGGTGGTAAGGTTCTTGAGCGCAGGGATACTCTCTCCCAGCTCTCCTGTCATTCCTCCGTAGGTCTTAGCCAAGTTTTTCACTGCTGACTCAAGCTCGATACCCAACGCTGCAGATAGCTGCGCTGCCGCCTCGATGGTGTCGCCAATCTGCTTCTCGCTTAGTCCGAGTGCTGCCAAGAATGCCTGCTGCTCGATGATGGCCTCGTCGCCGATAACCGAGCG
The DNA here is from genome assembly GCA_045590115.1 of Alistipes sp. Taxonomy (GTDB): domain Bacteria; phylum Bacteroidota; class Bacteroidia; order Bacteroidales; family Rikenellaceae; genus Alistipes. Next base: position 3,609 of record JAZNQJ010000062.1, read on the forward strand.
TGACTGAAGCTCTGATGCCTGGGCGAGCAGTCGCTTCTGCATATCCTCACGTCCTTTGAGCGCATTGAGTAACTTTGCCTCAGCTTGCATCTGCGTATCTGCAGCCTTAACCGACGCAGCGCCCAACGCCATAAGTGGCGCAGTTACGTATAGCGACATAGACTTGCCGACGGTCTTCAGCTTATCGCCAAGATCCTTTGCGGACTTCTCGATCGTGCGAAAACGCTTCTCAACCTCAGCGCCATTAACGCCAACTTTAATTAAAAGCGATGCAAGTTTTTTTGATGACATAGTTACATTTTTAGCAATTCCAGGGCTCGCTGTCTGCGGGCCTCTATCTCTTCATCAGTTATCTCCACCGACACCTCTTCTACGCTCGACTCTTCGCTCTCCCAGGGGAAAGGCATAAGTTGGTGTAGCGTCGGCTTATTCTCAAGCCAGGGCAAGATGATCGTCGCTGCCCCAAGGCGTGTGCGCTCCAGCTCGAAGCGCTGTCGCATATTCTCAGCGTGGATATAACCGCTATAGGCTGTGAGAAATTCGCCAAGCTCCATCTCATACAACTCCGAAGGAGCGAGCCGCATCTGCCCTACGCCGAGTGCCAGCACCAGGCCGAGCGTTACTTTGCGCCTTTTTTCTTCGGCGGCTTCTGTGTCGCTGCCGCCGTCGGAAAAACCTGCTCGCCATGCACCGAGTGAACGAAGCATTCGATGACCTCTTTTATGACAGCTATGTCATCAGAGTAAAGCGCATCTACATCTTCAAGGGTAAAAGTCTCGCCCGACTTCATGCGTTCTGCGCCTGCTGAGAGGCCTACTACTCCGAGTTCGAGTAGTAGTTCGTACATCGGCTCATCCATCACACCCTTAGTTAGCTCTTTGATTAGACCATCAAGGTCGGTATTATGCTTACTACAAAGGGCGAAGACCTTGCGGAGGCTGAATGCCACCGCAAGCTTACGTCCTTTAGTTTCGATATATCGTACCATAGCTACTTACATTATGCCGACTGAGTTGTCTTCTTAGTCAGCTTGTTGAACTTGAACGATGCCGAGTAGGTCGCCTTCTTCGATACCTCACCTGTGGCCGACACGCTCTCTATCCACGCAGTACCTGTGTAGGTCAATGTGCCGAGCTTCAGCGTAAGGGTCACGCTCTGGCCTGCAAGCTGAGCGTCGAGCAACGATGGCGTGTCGTACGTGTCGTTATCGCCGGTGTCAGAAATACAAGCGATACCATTTGCAGACGCAGTACCAGTGATTGTAGACAACTCGTTCTGCACGCCGTCGGTATCCTTGGTCTCCCACTCTTCAAAGTTTGATGTCGAGGTGAACTCGTGGCTCTGGGCGTGATAGATGGTTTTGTCGTCGAGCAATACTACGAGGTCGTTACCTTTGATTGTCTTCATTATTTTTCGATATTAAAAGTTAATTCGTAACTCGCAAGGCTCTCGTCAGGGTAGTCCACATAACGAGCGCCATCATAGTAGAGAGTGTAGCCGTCGAAGGTGATGCCATTTAGACTATTCACAACCTTATCTTTGAGGACTTTAGCCGCTACCTTCGAGCGCTCGACAACTGTAACCTCGAGTGTCGATTCGTAGCCAGCAATGCCGTCAAAGGTGATTATCGGCGTTTCGCTCTCGCTGTAGAGGATATATGGCGGCCTTGCCGTAGCCTCAGCAATCGTTGGCCAGGTTGGTGCAAGGCTCTCCAATGCAGTTATTATTGCTTTCATAGTTTATTCCAGACATCTTCAAGCAGTTTGTTAGACACTTGCTGGGCTGTGGCCTCAAAGGCTTCATATACCCAAGGGTTAGGCTTAATCTTCTCGTAGCCGCCAGCCTGAAGTCGTCGTCGGTCTTCAGCCTCAGTTCTTGAGCGATGTTTGCGCTTCTCGCCAGGCACTACGATGGTGCCGTTGTGTACCATAATGCCGTAGAATGCCTTCTCCTTTTTACCCGAAGACTTCTTCTTGATATTTGCGAAGTCCACGAAGTAGTTTGCGAAAGGATAATCGCTCTTGCCACGTTGTGCCTTCAGCTTAATGCTTCGATATAGGAAGCCTGTACGCTGTGGTGTACGAGCCTTAACAGCCTTCATCATAATGGTAGCGGCTGGGCGAATGACCTTAAGAAGCTCCTTACGGTGCATCTTCTCGTAGGCTCGCTGCATATCTCGCTGAAAGCTGCCCATATTGGTTATCTCGACATCAATCATAAGCGCCATCTGTTAGTGTGATATGCACTTTGCGCCTGAAGCCCTCGTGGACAATCGAGTCGATAGGCCTCATGCGACCCTCATACTCGACGTTGGTGCAGCGCTCTATGCCAGGTAGCCAATGTGTAGTCAGCACCAGCATATGTTCGCTTGCCAAACGCCCTGCATATGTGCTGCGTGAGCCACCTGACTCAGTTGGCTCTGCCCACACCTCACGCCAGAATATCGGGGCACCCTCCACCTCGCCGAGAGCATTGCGCTCGGTATTCGGTAGAAATAGCTTGATATGTGCCTTACCCGCCATATGGATAGATACGCCAAGGGTTCAACATATTATGCACCGCAACCTCAGTTGCTCCGGATAGCGCCTCGCCATTAAAGAATGTTTCGGCCATCAATCTCACAGCCTGCTCGATAGCTCCAGGAAGCGCAAGCGGACTTTCACCCTCGACGTCATAATCCTCAAAGCCACATATAGCAGTCACCCTATACCGAGATGCCTCGACACTCTTCGTAAGCTCGATGTGCGCAAATCGGATACTGCCAGCAAACTCATAATCTCGGTCAGAGAGGGTGTCCCACTCTCCATCGCTGGTAAGATAGCTCACCTCCTCTACCGACCTTATTGGCGCTGTAGGTAACCTAAGAATACCGCCCTCAGCCTCGGCAATGGTTAATATCGCCTGGCTTCCTATGATAATGCGATTGGTGTAGTCCTCCGCAGCATCAAAGGCGTTGCACACACATCGGCGGGCCTGCTCGTAGAGAGTGCCATCCTCGGGGGTGATGCGCAGATGTTGAGAGATTATCGACTCCACAACAGTCTCAGGGTAGTATCTTTCGGTTATCGTTATCATCGCCATTTTGTATTAGATTATGCAGTCTTAAGCTTGAGTGCTGCGATAGGCTCAACTGAACCACCGACACGCACAGGACGACCGTCGCCAGTCACGAATCCCTGAACGCCAATACAGTTGAAGTCAGCAAACTGCTGCTCATCGTATGTGCGCACACGCACGCCCTTTACAAGGCGGCACTTGTAGCTCTTGAGGTCGCCGAACAACATCACCTGCTTGCCAGCTGCAATGTTAGGCATTGCGTCATCGACAACCACCTCGTGGCCGAAGATTGTAGCAGGTGCTGCGCCTGGCATATCACGCACGTAGATAGGATGGCCGTTGTCGTCACGGATCTTCAACAGGGCCTTGCGGGTCTGCGATGATACAACAAACTTAGCACGCCCAGGTGCGTCGAATGGTGCCTTAACGCCAGCCATCAAGTTCACAACATCATCGTAGGTGATGTCGTCGGTTGCTGTACCGTTTACTGTTGCGCAGTTCTCCAAGATTGCGGCGAAGTCCTTGTTATCGGTACCATCTGCGATAATGAGCTTAGACAATGCCTGGCCGATATGCTCAACCATCAAGTCGATGAGCGCCTTGAGCAAGTCAGCATCTGGTGCTGCGAGCAATGTCTCTGACACAGGAATTGGCTGAGTACGGTAGTCGTAAGCCGAGAGCTGAACGCCTGTGAATGATGCTGAACCCTCCGTAGACTTTGTACCGATAACAATCTTCTCGAGAGTGATAGGTGATGTCACCAATGGGAAGCTCAGTGTCGCACTCGATGTGTCGGTGCGAAGATCCACGTGTGACAAGATGCCGTATGTGCCTGTTAGGCCAAGCATCACCTCGTCCTGGACGTAGGTCGGCACAACCATCTTGTTGTTCTCCATCACGACAGCGGCACGCTCCTCTGCTGTGGCTCGGCCACGAAGCACATTGAGGAATGCACGTTTCTCAAACTCGGCACGCTGCTCCTCAGTCGTTGGTGCCATAGGCGTAGCCTTGCGCTTGTCGAGCGCCTCTACCTCCATCAACGCCGATAGCTCACGCTGCTTCTTCTCCTTCTCCGCACGTAGCTCCTCGAACTTGTCAAGCTCCTCGCCTGTCATCTCCTTCTCCGCACGCTCCTCGGCTGCGGTAATGAGGCTACGCATATCGTTCTCGATCTGTGCGATTGCCTCGTTAAGTGCTTTGATTTTTGACATAACTAACTTAAAATTTATATGGTTGAAAAGTTTACGATACAACAACTTTGGCCTTTGCGAGGTTGATACCCAGCGACGGCTTACGCACTGGTGTGGCTGGCTTCACATTGCGCTTGTGGATGTCCTCAGCGAGCGCACGCTCTTCATTCTCTACCGACGTTTGTGGATATGCGCCACGCACCACGATAGCCAGATCGATTAGACGCTCAACCTCTAACACTCGGCGATAGTTGTATGTCTTATCACCAAACTGCACGTCAAAGGTCCACTCGTCACGCTTAGCGATGAAGCAGAATGAACACTCAGAAATGTCGCCACGCTCAACCAACTCGGCGATGTCGTTACCTGTGGTTGTGTTAGGAACAGCGAAGCGGAACTTCACGCCACGCTCGTCGATGGTTATCTCGAGCGAGCCTACGCCATCCTTGGAGCGGGCCAGCACGTCACGCACATCACGTGAGTGGTCTACGGTCATCACCACGTCGGACATATCGCAGTTATCGAACGCTCCACGAGCGATCTGCTCAACGAAGTAGTCGTACAATGGTCGAGAGTTCTGCTCAAATACCACTGCGTAGCCGGTGATATATCTTGCGGTGGTA
>JAZNQJ010000063.1:0-3621 GCA_045590115.1 Alistipes sp.
GTCGGGCTCGTGGTTCTCGTATGGCGACAGGAAGATTGGCCAGGGTCGCGATGCTGTTAAGGAGGCGTTGAAGAACGACGAGAAGCTGATGGAGGAGATCGAGCTACGTGTGCGTGAGGCCATGCAGGAGGCTAAAGAGAAGTAACCAATAATAGGAAACTACACCCCAAACACGACTATCTACAAGGGTAGTCGTGCTTTGGCGTATATAACATTAAGGCTATGGAGTACACACCCCAGGATGAAATTCTCATTGAAGAGAAGTGGCAAGAGCTTGTAGAGGCGTGCCGCAAGGCAAAGATATGCCGTAGGGAGGATGATTGGCAGTTTATTAAGCGTGCCTACTTCCTTGCTAAGGAGGCTCATAAGGGTGTGCGTCGCCGCTCTGGAGAGCCATACATAATCCACCCCATAGAGGTGGCACTCATTGCTGTACGTGAGATAGGCCTGGGCAAGAAGTCGGTAGTGGCAGCACTGCTCCACGACGTAGTGGAGGATACCGACTACACCGTAGAGGATATATCTCGCATGTTCTCGCCGAAGATAGCCTCGATGGTCGATGGACTTACCAAGATGGCAGGAGTATTCAACTCCAAGAGTTCGGAGCAGGCCGAGTATTTCCGCAAGGTGTTACTCACGCTATCGGACGATGTGCGTGTCATAATCATCAAGATTGCCGACCGACTACATAACATGCGAACGCTGGGTGCCATGCCCCACGACAAGCAGATAAAGATTACCTCGGAGACCATATACCTCTTCGTACCATTGGCCTATCGCCTTGGTCTACACGCCATTAAGAGCGAGATGGAGGACCTATGTATGAAGTATCGTTTCCCCGAGGAGTATGAGGATATACGCCGTAAAATCGAAGAGACAGAGCCCGAGCGACAGCAGTATATCGAGCGATTCATGGCGCCGATAAAGGAGATTCTCGACAAGAACAACTTCCAATACGAGATGAAGGCCCGTGTCAAGAGTATATACTCGATATGGAACAAGATGCGACGCAAGGAGATACCCTTCGACCAGGTGTACGACCTGTTTGCTATACGCATAGTTTTTAAGACCCTGCCCTTCCCATCCGAGAAGACTCAGTGTTGGCAGGTATACTCCTGCGTAACAGACATATACACTCCTAAGCCCGACCGTCTGCGTGATTGGATATCTATACCCAAGTCCAACGGCTACGAGGCACTACACTCCACCGTAATGGGGCCTGATGGCATATGGGTAGAGGTGCAGGTGCGCACCGAGCGCATGGACGACATCGCAGAGCGTGGCTTTGCAGCACATTGGAAGTATAAGCATGCCTCGATAACTCAGGAGGAAGATGGCCTCGACAAGTGGCTTAAGAGGGTGCGTGAGGCGCTTAGTAGCAATACGGGCAATGCCCACGAGTTCTTAGACAACTTCAAGCTATCACTATATAAGACCGACGTAGTAGTATTCACGCCTAAGGGCGAACCACAGACTCTGCCCTACGGTGCTACAGTACTTGACTTCGCCTATGAGATACACACCAACATCGGCAACCATGCCATAGGAGCTAAGATAAACCATCGCATAGCTCCCGTAACCACACGCCTAAATAGTGGCGATCAGGTGGAGGTCATTACGGCTGAGAATGCCAAGCCTAAGGCCGAGTGGTTGGACTCAGTAGTTACGAGCAAGGCACGACAGGCTATTCAGGACTTTCTCAAGGGCGAGAATCAGAACAACATCGAGTATGGCATGGAGCTTCTCACCACTGAACTTGCCAAGTATAACGTCATGCTCAGTGGTCGTGTGCTACGCAAGCTGCTACCAGCCTACGATTGTAAGTATAAAGATGAGCTGTATAGCAAGATTGGCGCAGGTATCGTGAAGCTCGACAACCTCGACAAGCTACTCAAGGAGAATACCTCACGCAAGATTCTTAAGTTCTGGAAGCTCCTGCTTCCAGGCAACAACGATGTGGAGAACGATGAGGAACTCGACCTTGACGAGGAGGCTACATCGCTCGATGAGCAGGCAATGGAGGATGGCTTAGAGTCCAAAAAACAAGAACCACAATTCATCATGGCCGAGTGCTGCGAACCGATTCCGGGTGACAATGTAGTGGGCTACCGTGACCCCAAGACAGGACAGATAACCATACATAAGTCTACATGCGACAACCTCATACGTTTGGCGGCACAGCATGGCGAAAATATCATTCGTGAGAAGATACGATGGTCGCAGCAGAAGGCCGTATCGTACCTCGCTACACTGGAGATATATGGCATCGACCGTCCCGGAATTATCTTAGATTTAACGAAACTTATCACAACATATTTTAACATAAATATGCGAGCTATCAGCGTGCAGTCTCACGACGGAATCTTCGAGGGAACGCTGAGCCTCTACGTCAAGGATATCGAGAGCCTAAACCGCCTATTAGAGAATATGCGAGAGATTAAGGGTATTGAGCAGGTCAAGCGTACGCTCAATATATAGCTAAAGTCTCAAGCCTCGACCCTGTATTTGTAGCGATATTGTTAGACACTAATCACAAACCAACAAAGCACTACAACCCATGCCAACAGTTGGCACGAACTCGTAAAGTAGGGCAGAATGGCAGAAAATAGAATAAATCGCAAATAGAATAATTTTAAACTAAAAACGAAGTAGTATTATGGCATCAATTTTTTCACGAATTGTAGCGGGCGAAATCCCAAGTTACAAGGTTGCTGAGAACGATAAGTTCTATGCATTCCTCGACATTGCGCCATTGGCCAAAGGTCACACATTGGTAATTCCTAAGCGTGAAGTAGACTATTTCTACGACTTAGAGGATGATGAGCTTAGCGAGATGATAGTGTTCGCAAAACAGATTGCGAAGAAAATCCAGGCAACTACACACTGCAAGAAGGTTGCAACAGTGGTTTTGGGCCTCGAAGTTGCCCATGCACACATCCATTTAGTGCCTATGAACACCGAAAAGGATGTAGATTTTGGTCGCGAGAAGCTTAGTCTAACTCCAGAAGAGTTTGCTGAAATAGCAGCCTTTTTACAGTAAACAAGGGTTGTTAGCAACTTTTTAAGTTATTGATTAATAGTAAGGTAGAGCGTTAAAAAACGCTCTACCTTATTTCATTATTTAACATAATCTACATCTGCTCTCTGAAGCATGAAATTCTAAACAGAACAGAGATTTTTTCGCAGAATTTTCGACCAATTTTAACATTTGTAATTACATTTGTAACACGTTTACAATTGTATGAATTACTATAAAATGACATTTGTAACTATGAACAAGTAGAAGTAACTGTGTTAATAGTTACATGTGTCATATCACTTATTACAAAATCAAATACTCTGATTTAACACTTTTAGAGCCTTGTTCAAAAGGTAAACATTATTTTTTATCTTACTGATAATGTGATGGTTTAGGATTTTATATGTGGTTGATTCTATGTGATAGCGCCATTTACAGTCTATTCTCGCATGATTCGGAGTAATTTCTTGTTAAATTCGCATACTATGCTATGTTTTAGCGTTTTATATAATTTTACATAAAGTATATTTATTGTAAACTGATTTTGCGAGTTATACCATAATTTAACTGTTTACAATTGTAAGAGTTATTAACAACTATTA
>JAZNQJ010000064.1:0-8082 GCA_045590115.1 Alistipes sp.
TTCTCGTTCTAAACGAGCGGTATATATTGAACAAGAGGTTGCCTCATTGGGCAACCTCTTTTCGTTATCGTAGCTTGTATTTGTGGAAGTGTGGTGTTACAACCCTCCAGAAGAAGAGTAGGGCAACAAGTATTAACCCTGCGCCAAGCATATAGCAGTACGAGTAGTCGAACTCCGAGATATAGCCGCCGAGTAACATACCGCCACCAATGCCCACGTCCCAACCTGTAAGGTATGTGGCATTTGCCGTAGCACGTCTTGAGTTAGGTGCAAGGTTGATAAACAGAGTGTTGTAGGCGGGGAACATCGTGCCATAGCCGTAGCCAAAGAGGAATGCAGTGCCGAAATATGTGATATATCCCGCCGTAAGGCTCCATGCCGAGACTGTTGAGAGCATCGCCTCGCCAACACCACCCAAGAATGCTATGGCTATGCCGAGCAAAATGGTTTCAGTAATATATCCACGGTCTACACGCTTGCCCGAGTGCAGACGTGAGGCTATAAGTCCCGCTGCCATGACTGTAAAAAATAGTCCTGCATTGTGCGTGATACCCGACTTTGCGGCATATAGTGCCATATAGCTCGTTGTCATGCCATAGGGAATGGCCAGAAGGAAAAAAGCAATGCAAGCACGCACACCCTCCTTGAGGAAGAATCTATCTGCCGAGAGGCTAAACTCCTTGTTAGGTTGCAGCTCACGACGTGGCACACGTGCCGAGGCACCCAACACAAGGCCTATGATACCCGTAACCAGCGATGTGAGAAATAGTAGCGTGTAGTTTCCCGAAGATATCACGAATAGTCCCACCATAGGGCCAAAGGCCATTGCGAGGTTGTTGGTAACGCCATAGTAGCCAAGACCCTCGCCACGACGTGATGATGGCATGATGTCGATAACCAAGGTATTTGCTGCCGTAGTGAGCATTCCAAAGCTAAAGCCATGGAACACACGCAGCAGTATGAATAGTGCTAAGCTCTGCGTTATGAAGAAGTATCCCGTAAACGAGGCTACGAATACCGCATAAGCCACCACATAAACACTCTTGCGAGGTAGCGTATCAGCGACAAATCCAGCCATAGGGCGCACGCTAAGCACCGCCACAACGTAGCACGATAGCACCACGCCCACCAGCGCAGGGCTTATGTCGAACGTATCCTTAAGGTATAGCGGCAACGTAGGCACAAGTATAAAGAACGAGAACGACATCATAAATGCCGAGATACACACCGATATATAATCGCGCGTGAATAACCGATCTTTGGTCTGGGACTCCATATTAGAAAGTTGATTTGGTAGCACAAAGATACAACTTAAAAATTAGAAATGAGAAAATATTGGTTTTTAATTATTAGTTGTTGGTGTTTGCTACCCCGTATCCCCATAATCCTCAGGGCAAGCTCCGCTTGCGGTTATCCCCATAATCCCCACCCCACCAAAAAAAATCTCAAAAAGATTTGGTTTATTTTATAAACTTGTTTATATTTGCAGTACCAAAAGAGTTATAACGCCACCTTCGAAGGGCAAACCAACAATGTAAACAACTAAAAAACAACGACTAACATGGAGACAACACGTTTAGACGAGCATCGCAGCTTAGAGATTATCAGCACAATGATTGCCAACACATCGGCACATATCGACCGCACAAGTGGCAAATATTTCTTGCTTTGGGGCTACACCACAGTCATCGTTTCGCTATTTGAGTACTTTGCACAGCTATACATCGGCAACATAGAGCTTGCCCTATGGGCATGGTTTCTAATTCCTGCTGTGGGTGGCATAGGCACAATTATACTCAACCGCCATAGCGAGCAGCGCCCCAAGTCATACGTAGACCGCAGCATAAATGCCGTATGGACAGTATTGGGCTTTTCGTGGGGATTGATGTTCGTAGCGGCATTAGCCTATGGAGCTAACATCCTATTCCTTACGGTAGTGCTAATGGGCATGGGTACAGTGATTTCAGGCAAGATATGCCAACATAAGGTACTTACCGCAGCGGGCAAGGCGGCAATATGTCTATCGTTGATATTTCCATTACACCGACTTTTACTACGTGAGTACGGCACAGCGCTACGTGATAGCGGTTTTGAGCATATGGAGGCCTTAGTTTACAGCGAAATCATTATCTTTGCGCTGATATTTACTGTGATGATGGTCATCCCAGGACATATCCTTATGAAACGAGCTAAAGAACAACGCAATGCTTAAGCCACTTAACCCACTGTTACACTCTGAGTTACGCCTTGCCGTAATGTCGATACTCATAGCCAGCGAGAGTGCCGACTTTGTCTATCTGCGTACCGAGACGGGGGCTACGGCGGGCAACCTCAGCGTACAGCTCGACAAGCTACAGCGAGCCGGATACATCACCGTTGAGAAGGGCTTTAACGGCAAGATGCCACGCACCACTTGCTCGATGACTGAACTCGGGCGTGAGGCTATGCGTGAATATGTCGAGGCCCTCAAGGAGTATATCGGTGGCGCAAAATAGCACAAGCTCCTCTTAACATATTGAGATAAAATCAAATTAATCCTGACAGCAGTCAGGCAAAGGCGAAAGAGAAAATATTTTTAGGTAGGTTCTAAAAATTAGGTCGAGTTGATTTTGAAGATTATTGTGAGGATATTTCTGATTTATTATGATGGCGCAATGCGAGCATTGTAACTGAGGAAAAATCAGAAATATACCACAATAAATTCAAAAGCGACCGAAATAGAGTCTGCCGAAAGAGTATAACATTTTTACTAATTTATAGAACATACCTTTATTCTCTTTCGCCATTTTTTAATTTATTTTACTATCTTTGTATTGGTGTTGTTCCCCGCACTGAGGATTGTACTACATTTTAATTAATAGATTATGAACATTAAGCATCTATTCCTGATGTTGTTGGCACTGTCGCTAACAGTGTCATCGTGCGAACCACAACCCATCGACAACGGAACAACAGTAAATCCAGAGCCTGAGCCTGAACCAGAGCCTGAACCAGAGCCAGAGCCAGAGGGCACACGTTTTGAGGCCAAATACTCAAGCGGCGCATACTATGCCGACCAATACTCGCCAGGCGTTGACAACTACTTTATCTCATTGTCTGACAACGGCTTTGACGCTAACGGATATGTACAGCCCAACTCTACATACTTCCGTCTCGACCTGTATGCTCCAAAGTACGATGGCACATGGCAGGAGTATATGCCGCTACCTGTGGGCGAATACCACTACGATGTTGAGAACACCTATGCAGAGTGGACATTCTCGGCCGACTACTCGGAGTACGTCACAACAAACGATACTGAAGTCACAGCCAAGCTCAAGTTTGAGTCTGGAAAGCTCGTTGTTACTGAGGAGCTAACCACATTCATAGGAGTTGTTGAGGGAGAGACATTCATTGTGAAATTTTCGGGCGAGCATGTTATCTTAAACGTTACTCCCAAGCCTATGGAGGATAGAGAACTTAAAGTTGAGCATGCCTATGCAATATACTATGGCGATAAGTTTACACCTGGTCAGGCCGATAACTTCTACCTATATTTAAGTGATAAGGGACTCGATAAATACGGTTACGAGCAGGCAGGAGGTCTCTACTACGCCTTCGACCTCTACACCGAGCTTGTAGACGACATGACACTACCCTATGGCACATATGCCTGGGACGACAAAAATACACTTGCGGCAGGCACCATCAGCGCATACTATACCGAGTATTACAGCGTGAACGAGGAGGGCACAGGCTATAACGAGAGTGTCTACCCCACAATGGCCTCACTATCAGTGGATGAGAACGGAATCAAGGCCGAGGTATGGTTTGACGAGGCCAAGCACACCCTTACATTTGAGGGCGTAGCAACCATCTACGAAGCGCCTGAGGAGGAATAACAGCAATAAAAAGACTAAAATATTTGCATCTTCAAATAAATTTACTTAATTTTGTATTTGTAAAAGATGTGTGTCACAATAGAAACAAATATTATTTAACAACTAAAACCTATAAGACTATGAGAATTAAAAATTTACTCTCTCTTCTTTTGGCTTTGCCACTATTCTTCGTGGCTTGTGAGCCTGATAAACCGGTTGATCCAACCCCTGACAAGGAGTATGCTGCTGAGCTGACACTTACATCTGAGGCTGAGATGAATTTCGATGCTGCAGGTGGCGAGGGTGAAATCACCTATACTGCCGAGATGGTTGAGGTAACTCGCGATTTCATACCAACGGTTGAGGCTACTTGCGAGGCTGATTGGGTAACCATCAATGGCGTAGCCGAGAAGATCACATTCACCGTTGCTCCTAACGAGGCTGAGGCTCGTGAGACAAAGATTACAGTATCATACGCCGATAAGTCATTCGAGGTTGCTGTTAAGCAGGCAGCTAAGGGCGAGGAGCCAGAGTACGCTTTGGATGTTAAGTTGGCAGCTGCAGTGCGTATCCCAAGTGCCGAGCTTGAACTTGCTGACAACTTCTTCGCATTGGCATTTGCTGATGACGCAGAGAACACCGAGCTTGGCATCGTGCTTAAGGACGCAGAGGGCGAGACTATCCTTAAGGCTGGTAACTACACAAGCGAGGCTGAGACACTTCTCGTTGATGCTTGCGAGTTGTATGTATATGAGCCAGAGGCAGAGTATACTTTTGCAGATGGTGCTGTTATGGTAACTGTTGAGGGTGAGACTTATACATTCGACATGGTGTTTGCAGACGCTGATGGCAAGTTCTACCACTTTACCTACGAGGGTACTGTTCTCAACATGGAGCCAGCTGTGAAGCCCGAGCCCGAGGCATTTTCACCTGTAAAGGTTGAAGCATATCGTGAGGCACACTGGGATCTTGGTAACTTCGAGCTTCAGCTTTTCATCAACGATAAGCTCTACCACTCTCTTGATATGCAGGATAAGGTAAATCCTAACGATAAGTACCTCTCTGCAGGTAACTACAAATATCCTGAAACTATCAGCGACTGGTCTAACTTCGTGGCTAACGTAGAGACTGGCGAGGGTGCATACTTTGGTGATGCTGAGATTGCGCTTACTCACAATGAGGATGGCACATCTACAATCAAGGGTTACATCGAATCTGAGCATGGCCAGCGTCTTAACATCGACTGGACAGGTGTAATCGCAGGTTTCGACTTCTCAACAGGTGGAGACACTCCAGAGCCAGGTGAGACTGTAGAGTTCACTGCCACATACTTCGATGGTACATACTATGGCGATGGTAACTACTATATTGTTGTATCAGACGCTGAGGTAACTGGCGACTATGGTGTTGATGGCGCTACTTACTACTACTTCGATGTCTACGCTGGCGTGGAGACTGAGGATCTGTCAGTACCTAATGGCACCTACACATTTGACCTCTCAAATAGCTACGCTGATGGCACATTTACTGAGGAGTATGGCTATGGTTTCATATTAAATGGTGGTGTTCCAACGTGGTATTTGTATGATGAGGGCAGCAAGCTCACAGTATCGGACAATAAGATTGTTGCAGAGCTTGTCTTGACAGATGGTACAAAGCATGTCGTTACATACGAGGGTAGCCTCACACTTGCTGGAACAGGCATCTCAGGAGATATTGAGGTCAACGCAACAGATTGGGATGTAATTGTTGAGTACTACGGACAGTACTACAATTATGACACTGACAACTACTATGTCCAGCTCTTCGAGGATGTAGAGTCTGGCAATGGTAAATATTTCGTTCTTGACCTCTTGGCTGACTATGCTACTTGCGTAGACCATAGCGGTACATTCACATGCTCAGATAGTTATGGCATCAACACCTTCCTATCTGGTTACATCGATTATGGTTACTTGGCAGGTAGCTGGTATGCAGAACTTGAGGGTGGTGCCGCATCTGGAGCAATGGCTCCATTGACCGAGGGTACTGTTACTGTAACTCTTAATGGTGATGGCACTCAGACATATACATTCGACTGCAAGGATGATGAGGGCAATAAGATTACAGGTTCTGTAACTGCTACTCCTTTCTCAAGTGGCTACGCACTTAGCAAGGATGCAAAGAAGAATAAGAGCTACAAGATTGAGCTTCCTAAGCGTGTTGTTCGCTAAGTAGACTTAAAATATGATTTCACAACGAGGCTGAATAAAAAGTGTATTTTGTCGTTATGCTCGCCCTCAAAATGCTCATTTACGCTTAGTAAACTCCGCTTTTTCGGGCTTCGCAGGCCTAAAACTACATCTTTTTATTCAACCTGATAACAAAACGGAGGTGACTAATTAACTTTTTAGTCACCTCCGTTGTTTCGTATCTTAATCTTAGTGAAGAGAGGTCTGAGAGGGCTTAGAGAGGAATCAGAGGATCAGTCTGATGCACTACCCCATCCCTGAATCTTCCGCACAGCAGTGACACCAGATAAACGCAAGCAGCCCAAAAAAAACTTCCCTATCAACGATTGTTGATAACTAAAAAATTCGTATATTTGCCCGATATTAGATTATTATTTCAAAAAAAAGATAGTTAATGAAGAAGATTTTTTCAATTATGGCACTCGTATCGCTCCTCTTGGTAGCGTGCGAGAAGGGTGGCGAGGAGAACACAAAGCCCACAGTAACAGTAACTTCAGAGAAAGTTATCGAAGTTGGCGTTGAGGGTGGCACAGCCGAGATTCTCTACACCATAGCCAATGGTGCAGGCACCAAGGTAAACGTTAGCGAGACCGCAGCATGGATCAACACTGAGGTTGAGGCATCGAAGATTATTGTTACAGTAACGGCCAACGACGGCATGAACGAGCGTGAGGCGAAGATTACGCTTAACTACTACGGCGCATCGGCAGCTGTGACCGTTAAGCAGGCAGGCAAGGCTGCCGGCGACTTCGACGTAGAGTTTACAGCAAAGCGTTTCGAGGGCATCTACTTCGGCACCGAGTACTCTACAGTACCTAACTACTACGTTATCCTCTCGGATATCGGTGCTAATAGCGACGGCTCACCAAAGGCTAATGGTACATACTACTTCTTCGATATGTACAACTCTGCAAGAGCAGATGACACTTGCCCAATCTTGCCAAACGGCGACTACACATACGACGCAGAGAACAAGTGTACCAACCTCACTTTCTGCGAGGAGAACAGCTGGTATGCAGTAATGGATGCTAAGGGCGAGTATGCCGCAAGTGGCGCGTTTAAGACAGCATCAGCAACTGTTAGCAATGGTAAGTTTGAGGCTGTCGTAGAGCTTACAACGGGCGAGACGCACCACATAGTATTCGAGGGTAAGCTTCAGACAACCATCGGCCACGTACGCTCAACATTCTATGAGGATATAGTGTTCGCAGTTGAGGATGCCGAGATTACTGCTAACCTACTTGGCGATAGCGACCAAGATGGCCAGCAGAACTGGTTTATCGAGGCTAAGAAGGGCAATGACCTCTACATGGTTGACGTGTTCAACGCCAGCACCGAGTCATGCGCAGGCCTCTACCAGATGATGGATATCGAGGGCAAGGACTTCTCTATGCGCTATCTTCCAGGCCTTATTGGCGAGGATGGCCTCGTAGGCTCGTGGTACGCCAAGCTTACCGATGGCGCTATCAAGGGCGACGTGATGGCTCCTATGGCCGAGGGCTTTATTCAGATTATTGTTGAGGGCGACACGCTACGTATTGAGTACGGTTGTAAGGATGATGCCGGCAACAACGTCACAGGCTCAGTATCGGGCAAGTTCACCGTTAAGGATTTGCGTGAGTAACCAGAGAATAGGATATTTCTAACAACTAAAACCTAATAACTAATTTCATTTTGAATCATTTGTAAACCAACTAATTTAATAACCATTATGAAAAAACTATTCTATCTATTGCTTGCATTGCCATTGGTATTTGCAGCATGTGAGGAGCCTGAGCAGGGTACAGATAAGCCTGTTGAGAAAACTAAGTCGGATCGTAGCCATGTCGTTCTGTGAGCCAAGGAGTTGCAAAGCTGTATTGTCTTCCTAAGACCGCTTGGCCTCCGACTTCATTATGAAAAAACTATTCTATCTATTGCTTGCATTGCCATTGGTATTTGCAGCATGTGAGGAGCCTGAGCAGGGTACAGATAAGCCTGTTGAGAAAACT
>JAZNQJ010000065.1:0-5282 GCA_045590115.1 Alistipes sp.
CATCAAACCACAACCACTATTTCCCTTGGCTTGATTATTATTCTGTTGTTCCTTATCATGTTTCTACATCAAACCACAACGCAATCTCACTCGAGATAATTTGGCACAGTGTTGTTCCTTATCATGTTTCTACATCAAACCACAACGCCAGCATTATTAATCACTCGATTCCAAGAAGTTACGCCAATATTACAACTAACAAAATGGTTTATCAGCAACTAACGAAGTGTGTTTAATGTAGATTTTCAAATCTTACCAATGCAAATATACTAAAAAAATTCTAATTGTTGGGGTGTAGTAAGTTTTGCTCGCTCAACCTTACCCCAAAAATTTCTAATCTCGCCATACTGCTTATCTGTTATACTTAAAATACTTGTTAGGCCCGAAGGAGGCATTGAAGCCTTTACTCGAGCAATATGTACATTCATATTCTCTTTTGATGGACAATGACGCACATAAACCGAATATTGCATCATTGAAAATCCATCCTTCTCCAGCGCCTTACGAAATTGGGCAGCATCCTTACGTTCCTTCTTTGTAGTAGTAGGCAAATCAAAAAATACAAAGAGCCACATAATATGGTATGCATTTAGGCGAATCTCCGACATAATCTATTCAAGCAGAGGGTATACAATCTTCTTACTCTTCCCTGAATAACACTTGACTAATGAGGCTGTTGTCATCGTAAGGCCTATATCTAACGGTCGAGTAATCTTGTCGAAAACAGTATCAGTAAATAGTATATGCAACAGTTGCGACTTAGAATCCTTGTCTAAAGTCGTAATACCATTTATCCACATGTGATAAACTATCTCATCAACATAAGGTCTGTAGGGTTCCATAATATCATCTGCCAATGGGAAGGCATTGTATCGATTACGATGAAATAGTCCTAATGCTGGTAACAAACCTGACCCCATCAAAGCTCGAGCAACAGCAGCACGCAGAAGTGTATAACCATAATTTAAGAGTGTATTTGGCTCTACACCCTCACGATGACGAACAAATCCTTCACCAAATAACTCGTGCCAATATATCTTTGCCGCAGCACCCTCACGATTATCAGTATCCCCACTTTTGACATTCGAGAAGTATGGGCGTAGTTTGTCACCATCCTTGCCCAACTTATTCAACAAGGCAGACTGATTACGTATTTTAGCCTCAACAACATGCCTCCATAGTCCCTTTTTCAGAGGTTCACTCGCATCAATCTGCATACGAAAGCTCTCACTCTGAGTCTTGTTACTATCGAGATTCATAAGCATTGCGTTCGGCATCCTATTAACATCACAAAATATGACTGCGACATTATTATCAGACAATGCATTTAGTAATGGTAGAGTAATTGATGTCTGTTGATGCTCCAGCACAACATAACCAATATCCTCTATTGGTACTCGTTGCTTTACCTCGGGCATCTGTTTGGTATTGATAACCATTTGGTTATCTTTAAGACTCAAACAGAAGGGCGTTGAGAAGAATAATGCTCGCTTCAACATAGGCATTTAGTGTTTAAATTTTATCTCTCCGGTAACTGTAAGTTCAAAGTCGTAGCCTTCGACAAGGACGTTGAGTTGATTGTGGTTGATAACGATCACAGGGCGGTATTGCTCACCTATCTTCCATTCGCCCTTTTTCTCTTTTAATTCACCTGCGGGTCGAGCCTCTTGATGATATTTTAGAGTTATCATACCATATCTATACTTTTGTTGTACTATGGTTGAACTCATTCCCGTTACCTTATACAGCCTCTTCGACAATTCGGCGCGTGAACATTCACACAACTCCTCGGGGCTATTCTCATAGAATAATACCATTGTTCCGGTACGAAGAATAAACTTGAGTGGGTAATCGTTGTCATCGGACTGAGGCACAAGGTCGTAGCGATCGGTCTTGCCATTATAGAACTTCGCAGCCTCAAGATTATTAACTATCTTGAACGAGCGTTTTGTCTTTCCCTTTGCATCAACACCCTCATAGATAGCCATGCAGTAATTACCATCGTTAGCAACATAGTAGCTCTGCTTATGTTCGAAACGAGACAACATACGATGTTTCTTTAGATGTATAGGCGATGTGATAGTCGGAGTATAGATTCGCACCTTCTTAATATACACGCCCTTAGCCTCATTGAAACATATAGACTGAGACATCGCCTGCTTGAAACCATAACGCTCAATAGCAGCCTTAACACACTCACGAACAGCAGAATCAACAATCTTATCAACATCGGTGGGCTGAAGCGCATCTAACGACTTACGCACAACATACTTGATCTCATCATCACGCTGAATAGCACCATAGAAAGTCTGCTGATGTAATGATGCACGTGCAGTATCGCCTTGAACATAGATAGGCTCTCCCGAAGCATTACGCTGAATCTCACCCCTTACTCGTAGCACCTTACGACTATGCTTAGGAAGATTATTAGCCGTATGGTGCGACACAAGCAAATCACAAGCTATGGCATTAACATCTTCGGTAAATGTTGGCCATGGCTTATCAAAAATAGGCTTACGATCCCTGTGCCAATAGTAACGCTCGGTGTCGCGCTGGAACTGAGCCCACTTAGCATATGTTCCGCTACCAATACATGCAATTGTAATAGCATCAATACAGTGGTGTACATGGTTGGTACGTTCCTTCTTGGTATATTCATCCTGCAAACCCCACATCTTACGAAAATCGGCTGTCGTAGCGCCCTTGACTGTGTATACACGATCAAACACCGTCTCAAGATACATTTTTGCATAGCGACCAATAATACCGATATCCACACCTTGTCGATTAGTGAAGCCTTCAGGGACCTCTGTGATAGTAAAACGTGATAGCTTGCCTCGCAGATAGCCAAGTCTCATACGCAGATAGTGACGATCACGAATAGCCTTATCCTTAGCAGCCTTCGTTGCAGCACTCTTAACCGAGCGATCACAACCATAAATCTGCTTCTCAAGTTTCTCAGTCTCCTTGCCCCATCCGAGCTGCTCGACACGAGCCATTATTTCAGAATGGTTTGCAAGTTCTGAAGGGAGTTTCTCACGTTTAATACGTCGGTTAAAGTCACACTCACACAGCGTCTTATTCATCTGCGAATTGTCGCCACCACGTGATATAGGAACAGTATGTTCAATGTCGTAGCGTGGATCAGCGCCAATGAAATCACATATAGATATCTCATCGCCCGTATATAGACAGCGATGTTGTTGCTCCTCCCAAAGCTGATACTTAAGAATATCATCCTCCGTAGGGATAATATCCCTACCACAAGCCTCCTTATAGAGTTTAGCAATATCTTCGGCATAAGACTCTCGCTTCTTGGCATTTTCTCGCTGATAACGCTCAATGGCATTACGCATATTGGCGTCATTAAGACCTCGTGCAAACTCAATATTAATCTTTGTAAACTTGTCTATTTTACCATCCTTAAGAAGCTGATTGACAAGCGCACGAAGACGGAACAAAGCTCGCATAGCCATAGGATTTCGCACCGAAGAGGTACGTGGCGAACCAAGGAGAATCAATCCGCAAGCATTAGGCTGCGCCTTAGGGTATAAATCGATATTGGAGGGCTCGTAAAGATGTTTTGAGTCATCGTAGCTGATATTGTAATTATCAAGCAACATATTATCGATTGCCTGCTTCTTGGTTAGCGAGCGACACTGTGGATTTGAGGCATAATCATCAAGCGTAGAACAAATATCTGCAACTATCAAATTCCGAGTATCTACATCCTCCCACATATGTTGCGGCACTACCCTCTTAATATTCGCTGCAAATACCGCCTCATCATAGCGATAGCCCATGCGTAGGTATGGCAAAATCTTATCAATAGCATTGAGACTAAGTGAGGCATAGCCCTGCTTAATAGGTATTTTTACAAACGACTCAGCCTGCTCATCATCAAGCTGTAGATTTATCCTTGCCCACTCACGCAACTTATCATCATCATCGAACGAGAAGAGTGCATGCCATACATCGTTGACTATCTGATCAGAAGTTTTGCCCTCACCCTTAAGATATACGCTACACATTGTTGACTTCCAATCCTCGCCAAATATATCTCGCAAGGCTGCAGTAACAGGCGAGCCTGATACATCTGTCGACATCTTGAAGTTAAACCTATATGGCGCAGCTGAACTATCGGCATAATAGGCATAACTCCCCTTTTTACCACCAGAGAGTTTCTTGGCGATATCCTCAAAGTCAAAATACTCCTTATCCTTACTCTTGCGGTAAAATAGAGGCACAATCTGCCGCACATCATCCTGAGTAAGCGAGCGCAACCCAGAACATATAGGCGTTTGAATCTTAATATTGTTTATAAACGACAACATTCTAAACTCCTCAAAACGTGGATGCGATATTGGACAACGAGCCTTTTTACGTTCAAAAGTACATGTACCAACCAAACCCTTTTGAGACTTAAGTGGTCGCTGGAAGAATATCGATCGATGCAACGACACACGTAAATCTTCCGGAAGATTCTGCTTATCGCAAATAGCAGCAAACTCCTTCTCGTAATGCGCTATGCGACCAGCATAACCATAACCGTCGCCGGTACGAATCTTATCACCACTAATAAATAGTTTATAGTAGAACTCTCCCAAGAAGCGACACCCTGCAGCATCCATTTTCTCATCAAGACGCTTAATGCTACCCCTAACAACGCCATCATCGCTATTGACAGAATCCTTTCGATTACTCAAAAAACCACGTCGCTGAGCAAGATGATAGAATGCTCGACCAAGAGCATACCTGTCAGCCTCAAGAGCAAGGTTTAGCTGTGTTGTAAGTGCCTTAAAGCGATCTTCATAGGGATTACTACTATTATTGCTACGCAACCATGCAACGAATGCATCATCCAATGGATAGAGTTTCTCAAATCGCCACTTATTAAGTTGCTCATCACTTAAATACGGGCAAAGATCATTAGCGATAAGCACTTTAAGCAGCTCAATCTTTCTCAACCTACGACGATAGTAGTGCCTACGAATAGCACGTGCATCAGTACGAGGCTGCACCATTGGTTTTTCCTCACCCTTTTCACGAGCCACACCCTCTTGAAATATATCTACACCACTATATAAGAGTTCAAAACTATCTTCATGTTGCTCAGTAATAGCCCATCCAATAGAACTTGTACCGAGATCTAAACCTAAAATCTTTGACATAAGGGGATAATTAAATTATTTGTGTAAAATTACAAAAATGTTTTGTATTTAACAAATAATGATTACCTTTGTGGTGTAAGAATTTCTACATCTTACCACAATAAGGCTATA
>JAZNQJ010000066.1:0-3605 GCA_045590115.1 Alistipes sp.
TACGATCCGACTTGGGCACGTTATAATCGCTCCCAAGTGGCTCGGCACAACAAATCCCTACTACAAATACTCGCTCACGTTCCGTCACTATGTACCTATCGTGAAGAACGATATCCTTACGTTTGCCTATCGTCTCAACTACGAGGGCACCTTCGGCAAGGATGCTCCATACTACATCCTGCCATATATCACCACCGTAGGTCAGGCTTACGATCGTGATGGCATGGGTGGCTACCGAACAATTCGTGGTATCATGCGTAACCGAGTGCAGGGTCTTGACATGGCATCGTACAACATGGAGTTCCGCTGGAGGTTCGTGAGCTTCCCTCTCTGGAAGCAGAACATAGCCTTTGGCCTCAGCCTCTTTAGCGATGGTACGATGGTTACCAAGGGTCGTGATATGAGCTTCCGAGGCGATGAGCAGTATCGTGCTGAGTATGATGTATATATGAAGCAGGGAGCAACAGCTGACCGCCCACATATCACCATCGGTGGTGGCTTGCGCTTTATCATGAACCAGAACTTCATCGTTGCGTTCGAGTATGGTCTTCCTGTAAGCCGCTTCAGCAAGGATCCATTCATCAAGAACCAGGATGGTAAGGGGGCTTTCTATATTAACACCGGCTACCTATTCTAATTTGTTTTGATAAGGGGTCGTTCTCGATCTCTCAATCATTAGCCCGAATGAGAAATACTCTTAAGTATGTCCCATTCGGGCTAATTTCATGTCAAGACCAAGCCCAACCCCTTCTGACAACAAATATGTTTTCTTGCTCCTTCGCCCCGACCCTTACTCCGTAACTACCTCGTCGACACGTATATCGTGCGCATCGCAAGGTAGTGAATCGAACAACTGACAGCTAAAGGCAATGCCTACTTTCGCAGCACGAAACTCCGTCTGCGACATATACTTATCATAAAATCCGCCACCACGACCAAGCCTCTCGCCACGTGGTGTAAAGGCACGTGCAGGGACAATTATAAGATCTATATCCGAGGGTGGACACTCGACAACTGATGTAGGCTCTAATATTCCGAAAGCACCTACTGTCATCTGCTCTGGCGAGTAGTCGTAGAAACGCATTATATCGCCCTCGACACGTGGCACCACAACTCGTTTACCCATCTTCGACCAGCGCTCAAGAGCGATATCTGTAGGCACCTCATCGTGCATCGAAGCAAAGAGTGCTATGCACCCTGCCTCGACGAAACTCTCCATATGCTCAATATGACCAAAAATAGTCTCTGCCGCCACAGTCATCTGCTCCTTTGAGAGTAGTCCTATACGTCGGCGCACCTCTCTACGAATCTCCTTTTTCATAGTTGCAGTACAAAATATTGTTGAATTTATCGAAATTTCATCAGTTTTAGCCTGTCTACATGGGTAAATTGCTTGTTATTTTGCAAACAATTCTTATCTTTGCAGTAGCATTTGGTGCGTTTTGTGCCTGAGGCTATCAACCCCAAACGACAATTAGCAAACAAACTATTTACAAATATAAACAAATTTTTTACACTATGGGATGTTTTTTAACTAATTCATCAGTGGGAAAGAAGCTTGTTATGAGTATCTCAGGATGCTTCCTCGTACTCTTCATCCTTTTCCACATGTCAATGAACCTCACTATGATCTTCAGTCGTGAGGGTTACAACCTTATTTGCGAGTTCCTCGGTGCAAATTGGTATGCTCTTGCAGGAACAGCTCTCTTGGCAGCAGGTGTACTCGTACACTTTATTTACGCCTTCATCCTTACTGTAGACAACTACCGCGCACGTGGTAAGCAGCGTTACGCAGTAACCGTTCAGGAGAAGGGTGTATCTTGGGCAACTAAGAACATGCTCGTATTGGGCGTTATCGTAATCCTTGGCCTTGGTCTTCACCTTGTACACTTCTGGTCAAAGATGCAGCTTGTTGAGATTCTTCACTCAGGTGCAGCCGTTGAGACTTTGAACGGCGTTGAGGCTACTATCCACCCAGCAAATGGTACTTTGCTCATGGCATTCACATTCTCTAAGTGGTACAACGTAGTTCTCTACTTGGTATGGTTCGCAGCTTTGTGGTTCCACCTTACACACGGTGTATGGTCAATGTTCCAGACTGTAGGTTTTGCTAACGACACATGGTATCCACGCCTCAAGTGCTTGGCTAACATCGTGGCTACACTCATCTTCCTCGGCTTCGCTGTAGTAGCTGTAGTGTGCTACCTTAAGAGCGGCGAGTATATCACCGAGATGATTAACTGGGCACCAGAGTTGTAACAGACTCCACCTATTTGATAACAATAAAAACTGAAATATACTATGGCTTATAAATTAGATGCTAAAACCCCTGCTGGTGAATTGGCTCAGAAGTGGAGCAACCATAAGGCTGCTATCAAGGTCGTTAGCCCAGCAAATAAGCGTAAGTTGGATATCATCGTTGTAGGTACCGGTCTTGGTGGCGCTTCTGCAGCTGCTTCACTCGGTGAGCTTGGCTACAACGTAAAGATTTTCTGCATCTCTGACTCACCACGTCGTGCGCACTCTATCGCAGCACAGGGTGGTATCAATGCAGCTAAGAACTATCAGAACGATAACGACTCTGTATATCGTCTATTCTACGATACTATCAAGGGTGGTGACTACCGCGCACGTGAGGCTAACGTATACCGTCTTGCTGAGGTATCTAACCTCATCATCGACCAGTGCGTAGCTCAGGGTGTACCTTTCGCACGTGAGTACGGTGGCTTGTTGGCAAACCGTTCGTTCGGTGGTGCGCAGGTATCACGTACATTCTATGCTCGTGGTCAGACCGGTCAGCAGCTCTTGCTCGGTGCTTACGCAGCTCTTAACAAGGAGATCGCTGCAGGCTCAGTAAAGTCATACCCACGTCACGAGATGTTGGATGTAGTTATCGAGAATGGCGAGGCTTGCGGTATCATCGCACGTAACCTCGTAACAGGCGAGATTGAGCGTCATGGCGCTCACGCTGTTGTTATCGCAACAGGTGGCTACGGTAACGTATTCTTCCTCTCAACAAATGCTATGGCATCAAACGGCTCAGCAGCATTCCAGTGCTACCGTAAGGGTGCAGGCTTTGCTAACCCATGTTTCACACAGATTCACCCAACATGTATCCCTGTACACGGTACTCAGCAGTCTAAGCTTACGCTTATGTCTGAGTCATTGCGTAACGACGGCCGTATCTGGGTTCCAAAGAAGATGGAGGATGTAGAGGCTATCCGCAAGGGTACTAAGCTCCCATCAGACATCGCTGAGGAGGATCGTGACTACTACCTCGAGCGTCGTTATCCAGCGTTCGGTAACCTCGTACCACGTGACGTTGCTTCACGTGCTGCTAAGGAGCGTTGCGATGCTGGCTACGGTGTTAACGAGACAGGTTTGGCAGTATTCCTCGACTTCAAGACCGCTATCGAGCGTCTTGGTAAGGATACCATCAAGCAGCGTTACGGCAACCTCTTCGACATGTACGAGGAGATTACTGACGTGAACCCATACGAGCAGCCTATGCAGATCTTCCCAGCTGTACACTACACAATGGGTGGTATCTGGGTTGACTACAACCTTATGACCACTATCCCTGGTTTGTACGCTATCGGCGAGGC
>JAZNQJ010000067.1:0-5697 GCA_045590115.1 Alistipes sp.
ATAGTTTTTAAGTTTTTGTTTTATGCCTACTCTCTTGAGCATTTCGGCTACCTCTACTAACTACAAATTTACAACTTAAATTTGACTTTTGCAACTCCATTCGACACTAATGTCTACACTAGCGACAACTACCCCGAAATCTTAGCCATCGTAGAAAACAAAAAAAACGAACAACCGAAGTTGCTCGTTTTTAGTAGTGGATAGGGGATTCGAACCCCTATGTCGTGCGTGAGAGGCACGTATCCTAGCCCTTAGATGAATCCACCATGTAAGTTTGTCATCTTTTGACTCTGCAAATATACGGCATTTTTTTTATTCTCCAAAACTTTTTGCAATTTTTTTTGCATTTTTTACATCATCTATTTTGCAAAGTTATTTAATAGACCCTATAAAACACAATATTACTTACTGATAATCAACAATATAAATGATGAGTGATTGACTTGAAAAAAATTAAAGAAAATTTTGCGTGATGAGCAGTTTTTATAGTACATGAATACAAAAAAGGGGGTGACTAAAAAGTAAATGCCACCCCCACTTTGTCATGAGGTTGAAGAAAAAGATGTAGTTTTAGGCATGCGAAGCCCGAAAAACCGCAGTTTACTAAGCGTAAATGAGGATTTTGAGGGCGAGCGTAACGACAAAATACACTTTTTATTCAGCCTCTTTGTTTGCAGGTATACACCGACTACTCCACAATCATATAGCTTGATGCTCGGCCATTAGGATAGATACCATCAATTGAGTGAATCTTATCCGTAAGTTTATCGAGATCCTCGATGCTATAGACCGCCTTATCGTTGATATGTGTAATGATAAAGCCCTCACGAACACGCGCCCTCTGCAGTAGGCCTCCATCAGAAATCTTCTGAACTTGGACACCACCACGTATCTCAAGTTGCTTGCAGAGCGAGGCCGAAGCGGTAGCAAACTTACCACCAAGCACCTGCGACACATCTACATCCTCACGACTGAGAAGTTTTGTCTCGCCCGACTTATTCTGCAGCGTAGCAGTGGCTGTATGCTCCTTGCCATCACGCTTATATGTTAGCTTAACCTTATCGCCAGGGCGACGCTTACCTATCTGCTCGAGCAGTGTAGCGCTATCGTTGACCACAACACCATCAATCTTTGTGATGATATCGCCCTTGCGAATACCAGCCTTAGATGCTGCGCCATCCTCCACAACTGAAGCTACGTAGATACCACCAATGACATGAACATCTGCCTCATCGCCCATCTGGTCGATAAACTGCTGGTCTATGGCCCTGAACGACACGCCAAGCACAGCACGCTGTACCACGCCCGACTCCTTAAGGTCAACGACAACCTTGCGCACGATACTCTCCGGAACAGCAAACGAGTAACCTACGTAGCTTCCTGTAGAGGTCTTTATAATGGTGTTGATACCCACCAACTCACCACGAACATTTACCAGCGCACCACCCGAATTACCAGGGTTTACTGCGGCATCGGTCTGAATAAATGACTCTATACCATAGCGGTTGTCTATAGCACCAAGACTACGTGCCTTTGCCGACACGATACCTGCGGTGATTGTAGACTGCAGGTCCATAGGATAGCCTATGGCAAGCACCCACTCACCAAGGCGTAGGTTGTCCGAAGAGCCAAAGGGTATTGTAGGCAGACCATTAGCCTCAATCTTAAGGAGTGCCACATCGGTAGCCGGATCAGAGCCAATGACCTTAGCATCAAATGCTCGGCCATCGGCAAGCTTAACACGAAGCTTTGAAGCTCCCTCGATGACATGGTTATTAGTAACCACATAGCCATCTGCCGAGATAATCACTCCCGAGCCGCCAGCACGTGCCTCACGACGATTGTCTGAGCCTCCATCAGGCATACCGAAGAAGAACGAGAATGGATCTATATACTGCTGACCTACCTGTTTGGTGCATTCGATGCTCACAACAGCCTTAACTGCACTCTCAGCAGCATATGTGAGGTCGGGATACTGAGCCTCATTCTCGTTAGAGGTAAAGAGCATAGGCATGGGTTGCGTCTGCTCGACGACTGTAGTATGAGTAGAGTTATCACCTCTCAAAACATGTGTTGTGATGGCTGAGCCAACAACACCCGCTGTCACCGATAGTAGTGCGATAGCGGCAAATAATATTACATTACGCTTCATAACATTAAAAAAATTTTAATCCATTAGGCGACATACATCATAGGCATCAATATTTTTTGTGAATGAAGAACGCCACACAACTTTGGATTATTGTGTGGCGCTCAGGGTTTATTCTTCCATAATATATACTATGTCGGTTTCACGTTGCATACGGAAGCGCTCACGAGCAAACTCCTCAAGAAAGTCGGGCGAGTGTTGCAGGTTGTGGATAAAGCTACTATCACGCTCAATCTTGGCCTCAAGCTCGGCAATCTTAGGCTCTACATCTTTGCGACGCTCTGCCGTACGAAGCATAGCATCGACATTACTCACAGAGACAACGGTAGTAAATATCGCCATGAACAACATAAACAGTAACACAGCACACTTTGTGAGTGTGTTGGTAATCTTGGTAGTATTTATGTTTATACGCCTCTTCATTATGGAATATGCATAAACTTATGAGTCTGTATCGAGATATTCCACTCAGGGTTGAGCTTCACCCACTCTACAATCTCACCAATAATCTGCTCATAGACGCTCCACTCGGGCTGAACATATAGCAGACACTTGCGCCCTACCCTACGGCTGCACTCTACAGCCCACTCCAAATCCTCCTTTGTCTGGATTATCACCTTAAGCTCATCGGCACGACTGAAGGCCTCATCGAGGGGTGGTAGCTGACGCTTGGGCGAGAGACATACCCAATCGAACTCGCCACTAAGAGGCTGTGTACCCGATGTCTCAAGGAAGATCTCAAGGCCTCGAGCATGAAGCTCACGAGTGAGCATACCAAGTGGGTAGAGCAGAGGCTCGCCACCGGTAATCACAATAGCCTGCGCCGAGCATGACGCAGCACGCTCAACGATAGTCTCCACCGCAGTAGGCGGAAAGACCTTAGGATTCCACGTATACTTGGCATCGCACCAGCGGCAACCTACATCACAACCACCAAGGCGGATGAAGTAGGCGGGCTTGCCTGTATGGAAGCCCTCGCCCTGTACGGTATAGAAATCCTCAACCAAAGGTAGCTTGCGGCCACCCTCCAAAAGCTCCAAGTCGGGATTAATCTTCATCTAACACGTAAATATCTTTGAGGTTACGGCCAATCTGGTTGTAGTCAAGGCCATAGCCCACAATAAACTCATTGCCTATATTCATCGCCACATAGTCGATATCATACTCATACAAGAACTTATCTGGCTTGAAGAAGAGAGTACATATCGAGACACTCGCAGGCTTACGTGCCTTGAGGTAGTCGAGCAAGTAGTTCATGCTATGACCTGTCTCGACAATATCCTCTACGATGATGATATCCTTACCCTCAATATCGAAGTCGATGCCTAGGTGCTGCTTAATATTTCCTGTCGACTGAGTACCCTCATACGAAGAGATTTTGACAAATGCCAAGCGGCAGTCGAACTTAGTTTTACGCACCAAGTCGCTAAGGAATAGGAAAGCACCCGACAACACACCGAGGAAGATAGGTGTCTTGCCCTCATAGCGCTCGTTAAGCTGGTCGGCAACACGCTGAACAGCCTTATCAATCTCCTCAGCGGGAATCATAGTCTTGAACTTACGGTCCAAGAGCTTTATTCTTTCGATTTTCTCTGACATAGTAACTCTAATATTATTAAAGTTGCATCATTATGATGCCAAAGTTACAAATTTTTCTCTCAACATCCAAACTACTCGGTGCGCACACGATCCAAGATACCTGTTAAGGCTGCCAATATCACGCCGTAGTTGGTAATCGCAACACCTTGCTCACGTGCGCGTTCCACACGACTAAGCACATGACGGCGGTTGAACATGCAAGCGCCACAATGGATGACCAAGTCGTAAGGTGTGAGGTCTTCGGGATAGTCTGCGCCACCAACAATGTCGATACGCAGTCCCTCGCCAAACCTCTTGCGCAGTATGCGGGGGAGCTTCACACGACCTATATCCTCGTTTTGTGGAGTGTGGGTACAGGCCTCAGCGATAAGTATGCGTGACTGCTCGGTAATGCCACTCAGCGCCTTGACTCCCTCGGTAAAGAGCCTAATATCGCCCTTATAGCGAGCAAAGAGTATCGAGAACGAGGTGAGTGTCGAAGCCTCAGGCTTCAGAGCATACACTTCGTTAAATGCCTGAGAGTCGGTGATGATCAACTCAGGAGGTGCTGCCATCATATGTAGTGCCTCGGCCATGCGGTCTGGTGTACAGCAGATAGGCACACAGCCACGATCCAACAGTTCACGTATGGTCTGCACCTGTGGCTGTATAAGGCGACCCTTAGGTGCTGACTTATCCTGTGGCATAACGAGAAGCACCCCATCGCCCGCCTTGCAGAAGCCCTCTGTAATAAGACGCTCCTCAGGCTTATAACACTCTACGATAGCCTGACGTAGCTCATCTATACCCTCGCCCGAGAGTGCGCTGATGGCCAGGACACGCTGCTTGGTTAGAGCCTCAACAGCACTTACGGTAGCATCACGCTCAGTCAACTTATCGACCTTGTTAAGTGCCACAATTACGGGAATCTCACGCACCCTACACTCCTGTATGATGCGTAGCTGCGAACTACTCTCCTTATCTGTAAATAGCACTATGGCCAAGTCGGTTTTATCCAACACCTTAGCCGTACGTGCCATGCGCTCACCACCAAGCTCCGTAAAGTCATCTAAACCTGGGGTGTCGACCAATACAGCCGCACCAAGGCCATTTATCTCAAGAGCCTTCTGCACAGGGTCTGTCGTAGTACCTGGCCTATCCGACACTATGGCCACATCATGGCCAGCAAGGCGGTTCATCAGCGTAGACTTGCCATCGTTAGTACGGCCAAATATTGATATATGTACTCGTTCAGAGAGAGGTGTTGTAAGTGCCATGCTCAAAACCTATTAGAATCTAAAATCACGCTTACCCTCAACAATAGCTCGGAGGTTTTCCTCAGTGATGCGACGCACCTTATCAGAAGGAATCACTCGCTTGAGTCTATCAATCATCTTTAGTGCCTCGAGCTTGACACGTGGCGAGGCATAATCCTCGGCATACTCGGCAAGTGTCATAAGCGCATTTGGTGCGCAGCAGTTGCCTATCAAGCCACGCTTTGCCAATGACATAAATCTATCACCTGTACGTCCCTCACGATAGCACGCCGTACAGAAGCTTGGGATATAACCCAGCTCAAGCAACCAGCCTACAATCTGGTCGAGAGTACGGTTGTCCGAGATATCAAACTGTGCTGAGTCTTCAGCATCCTCCACGCCTTCGGCATAGCCACCCACAGAGGTCTTTGAGCCACCGCTAAGCTGCGACACACCCACGTCGAGTACCAGCTCACGTGAGCGTTGTGACTCACGTGTCGACACAATCATGCCTGTATATGGCACAGCGAGGCGCAACACAGCCACAATACGGCGGAATACCTCATCGGTAACAGCATTAGGGAAGTCACGAGGGTCGATATCATCTGCTGGGCGGATACGTGGCACGCTGATAGTATGTGGTCCCACATCAAAGCGAGCCTCAAGATGCTCGGCATGCATCAGTATGCCCACTACGTCGTAGCGGTAGTTCGA
>JAZNQJ010000068.1:0-5472 GCA_045590115.1 Alistipes sp.
CATTAAGACAATAAGACCATTACGAGGTCGGGTATCACACTGTTGTTTCGGCCTTTGTTACTATCTGCTGTTAGATCTCTCGGCCGCAACCATCTTAATTGTCCTAATCGTCCTAATTGTCCTAATCGTCTTAACCCCTCCCCACAAAAAAACAAAGCCACCTCGAATGGTGGCTTTGTTACTATCTTGATATCAGGTGTTTATGCCTTGAAAAGCTCCACATCGTCACCCTCCGAAGAGTTGATATATGATGCAGCCTCCGTAATCTTCTTCGCTGCATACTTAACAAATACCTTTGTAGGGTTGAGGTACTCGGCCTCGCATTCGCCAGCCTGGCGGAGCATGATGTGTGAGAGGATGATGTAACCAGCAATCTCAACCAGACGACGTGAGTGGAACTCCTTATATCCTGCGCACTCCTTGTCGATAGTCTCAACACGCTCAACAACCTGCTCATAGGTCTTGCGAAGCTCAGCAAGCTTCTCGTACATCGCCTTGGTAGCCTCGGTAGGGGTGTTCTCCTCGTAGCGCATAATCTGCTCGAGGTATGTACCCTTAGTCACATGGTTGATAGCTGCAACAACCTGAAGCTGTGTAGTACCCTCGTAGATATTCATGATACGAGCATCACGATACAGACGCTCGCAAGCATAGTCCTTCATATAGCCTGAGCCACCATGAATCTGGATAGAGTCGTAGGCAACCTCGTTGGCATACTCCGAAGCGAACATCTTGGCAAGAGGTGTAAAGCCGTCGGCAAGGCGGTTGTAGAACTTCATCTCGGCACGCTCCTCAGGCTCAAGCGAGCGGTCGTGAGAGATGTGTGATAGCTGCTTGTAGATATCTACGAAACGAGCTGTCTCATAGAGCATTGCACGTGATGCAAGAGTCTTGGCCTCCATATTCTTGAGCATCTCGCTTACGGCCGCAAACTGAATGATAGGCTTGCCAAACTGCTCACGCTCGCC
This sequence comes from Alistipes sp., assembly GCA_045590115.1. GTDB lineage: Bacteria > Bacteroidota > Bacteroidia > Bacteroidales > Rikenellaceae > Alistipes. The sequence goes on from JAZNQJ010000068.1 coordinate 969, forward strand.
AGCATACTTCAGAGCCTCACGATAGGCTGCCTCGCACAAACCTGTAGACTGTGCCGCGATACCAAGACGTGCAGCGTTCATAAGCGACATAACGTACTTGATAAGACCCATCTTACGGTCGCCAACCAACACTGCTGGGGCGTTGTTGAATACAAGCTCACAGGTAGGTGAGCCCTTGATACCGAGCTTATTTTCGATGCGGCGTACCTTAACGCCACCATCACGCTTGTCGTAGATAAGCATCGACAGACCACGAGCATCCTTAGTGCCCTCCTCAGTACGTGCTAACACCAACGAGATGTCGCCATCGCCATTGGTGATGAAGCGCTTACAGCCGTTGAGTCGCCATACGCCAGCAGCCTCATCCCACGATGCCTTGAGCATCACAGCACCAAGGTCTGAGCCTGCATCAGGCTCGGTAAGGTCCATTGCGCAGGTCTCGCCAGCAGATACACGTGGCAGGAACTTAGCCTTAATCTCCTCCGAGGCAAACTCGTTGATGGTCTCGGCGCAATCCTGCAAGCCCCAGATATTCTCGAAGCCGGCATCTGCACGTGCCACCATCTCGTTAGCCATGGCGAAGCATGTCACAGGCATATTCAGACCGTCATACTTACGTGGAAGGGTCATACCGCCAAGGCCCGCCTCGTTGAGTGCCTCGATGTTGCGTACAGTGCCTGAAGCATACTCCACATGGTCGTTAACAACACGTGGGCCCTCGTGGTCAACACCCTCGGCATTTGGAGCGATAACCTCGCCACAAACCTCGCCAACGATGTCGAGAACACGACGATATGAGTCAAGAGCATCCTCCGTATCCTGAGGTGCATAGTCGTAGAGCTTAGCGTCGGCAAAGTTGCGCTCCTTGAGCTCTATAATCCTCTTCATCAATGGATGTGAGAGGTGATACTGTAAATCTTTGTTATCTGTATAGAAATTTGCCATACTGCTGCTTACTTTGAGTTCTGCTTATAATACTTAATCATCTTAGGGATAACCTCCTCGACGCTACCTGTGATTGCGTAGTCGGCAATCTTGTTGATAGGCGCTGCAGGGTCGGTATTGATAGATACTATCATTGCTGAGCCATCCATACCTGCGGTGTGCTGAATCTGTCCTGAGATACCGCAAGCGATATATAGCTTAGGACGTACGGTGACACCTGTCTGGCCAATCTGACGCTCATGCTCGGTGAAGCCGGCATCTACAGCAGCACGTGAAGCACCTACCTCGCCACCAAGAACATCGGCAAGCTCGTGAACGAGCTTAAAGCCCTCCTTAGAGCCTACGCCGTAGCCACCAGCCACGATGATAGATGCTCCCTTGATGTTAATCTTGCGCTCCTCGATATGGCGCTCAACGATGCGTACTGCAAGGTCGGTATCCTTAACCATAGGCTTCCAGTCGATCTCACGAATCTCGCCTGCAGCGGGAGTTGCAAGTGCCTCCTTGCGCATAACACCCTCACGAACGGTAGCCATCTGTGGGCGGCACTCGGGGTTAACGATGGTAGCGATGATGTTACCACCAAAGGCTGGACGAATCTGGTAAAGGAGTGAGTCGTACTCCTTGCCTGTCTTAGCATCCTTATGCTCACCGATAACAAGCTCGGTACAGTCTGCAGTAAGACCGCTGTGGAGTGCTGATGACACACGTGGTGCGAAGTCACGGCCTACAGGTGTTGCGCCGAAGAGTACAATCTGTGGCTGCTCCTGCTTGATAAGGCCCACCATCACTGCGGTGTGGGGTAGTGTGCGGAAAGGTGCGAAGATCTCATCATCTGCCACCCATACGGTGTCAGCACCATACTTTGCAAGTTCTGAGCTAAGGCCCTTAACATCTTTGCCTGCCACCACAGCCTCGAGTTTCACGCCGAGGGTGTTAGCCAGCTCACGACCCTTTGTTAGGAGCTCCAACGATACGTCGGCAATCTGCTGCTCCTCAATCTCGATATATACAAATACGTTGTTCATACTCTCTAATTCTAAGCGATTAACCGAGCGTGTGGCCCGCAATCAGTTCAACCATAAGAGACTCGATGTCGGCATCCTCGGCAGTAAGACTCTTGGCCTCCTTAGCCTGGAATACCACGTTCTCGATCTTCTTTACCTTTGTTGGCGAGCCTGCCAATCCGAGCTGCTCGGGGTCGGGATTTACGTCCATAGCACCAAACTCTACGATGTGGAGGTATGGGCGCTCCTCGACGATAGCCTTCGACTTATCCTCTGCGGTGTTAAGCTCAGATGTTGCCAGAGCATACTTAAACTTCATCACACGCTTAGCGTTACGTGGGCGGCACTCCTTAGCCGAAGCATTTACTGTGATTACGGCGGGCAGTGGTGCTACAACCACCTCGGCGCCACGCTCTAAGCGACGCTTTATAGTAATCTCAGTGTCGTTGATGTCAACGAGTTCCTCGGCGTATGTTACCTGTGGGAGGTCGAGCTTCTCAGCCACCTGAGGGCCTACCTGAGCGGTATCGCCGTCGATAGCCTGACGACCAGCCACGATGATATCGGGGTTGATCTTACGCAGTGCGCACGATAGTGCGTACGATGTTGCAAGAGTATCGGAACCTGCAAACTCCTTACCCGAGAGTAGGTAACCGCCATCAGCACCGCGGAACATTGCCTCGCGGATAACGTCAGCAGCACGCTGTGGGCCCATTGTCAACACCTCTACACGAGCATTGCCGATGCGATCCTTCATCTGGAGCGCCATCTCAAGGGCGTTAAGGTCTTCTGGGTTGAAGATAGCTGCGAGAGCGGCACGATTCACTGTGCCCTCCGGAGTCATGGCATCCTTGCCGACATTGCGAGTGTCGGGTACTTGTTTTGCCAAGACTACGATTTTAGTTACTTTTTCCATCACGTTATATTCTAATGTGTACTAAATTTCTATTGTCGTTGTTCTCTTTGTCGCTTTAGCCCTATGCTTAAGCCTGCCAAAGATACTTATTTTTGCCTAAAATGCTATCGCTTTTGCAATAAATTTTTCCTATTTTATCCCCAACTGTCAGATTTTCAGCACTAACCATCCGAGTGGCAGTTTGTCTGTTTTGCTACTCGCTGATATCTATGCCTATGCGCCTGTAGCACTTGAGCAGCGAGTATGCCGCCACCTCGCTTCGGAACATCTTAACATGTCGGCGACCGAGTTTAATCATCTTTGTGCGAAGCTCAGGCTCTCGGCGTAGTCGCTCTATGGCCTCCACCAGCTCGCCACAATCCTTTGCAGAGACATATATCGACCCTTCGCCTCCCGCCTCCTCAAGGCTTGAGCCACGTGCCGCAATCACAGGCACGCCGGCGCTCAGTGCCTCGAGAATCTCTATTGCGAAGCCCTCAAATTTTGATGGGTATATAAACATTTCGGCACCACGATATAGCGCTGGGCGGTCGTTGAGTGCCACGTTGCGTAGGAAGTGTACACGCTCCTCAATGCCGAGGCTCTTTATGCGTCGCTTTATGCGCTTTGTGTAGCTTGTTGGCTTGCCCACTACCACCAGCTCAACGTCGTTGGGCAGCTCCGCCATGGCCTCGATTATGAGTCCCACGTTTTTGCGCTCGACCATATCTCCGATGTTGAGTATGTAGCGTTCGGGCAGCTCATACTTCTGCTTTACGGCCTCCACCTCCTCATCGCTTATTGGGGTGTTGTATATGGGGTTGCAACCCTCGTATACCACATCTATCTTTTCATGGTTTATGCCCATGAGGTGTGCCAAGTCACGCTTTGTGGCCTCGCTTGTTGCCACAATGCGGTCGGCACGGTGACACGCTGAGCGTATCTCGAGGTCACGAATTATTCGTTTGAAGATGTTGAACTGCTTGGGATAGCGTATGTGCATCAGGTTGTGGATTGTCACTACGCTGCGGATGTCACGTCGTCTTAGGCCGAATGGCAGGCGGCTTGCTAAACCATGGTATAGCTCCACGTCGCCACGCTTGGCATCTTTGGTCACACGCACAAGCTGCCATAGCCACGATAGCTTGCGCCATAGTGAGCCATCAGGCTCCATCGACTCGACATTTTGAAGCTCTTCGAGTTGGTCGTAGTCGGCATTTGGCAGACGCTTTGGGGTGTAGAGTCTGAAGTATGCATTCTCGGGGCATGCCGAGGCAATAGCCCTAATTATAAAGCGACTATAGTTGCCACGCCGAGTGCTGTCGGCATTGGCATACTTGGCATCAAAACCTATGGTATAGTTGTGCTTCATATCTTCATACCTTAGTATATACGCACGCTCGCCTGCGTGCGATATGGTTGCAAAGCTACAAAATTTTCTCTCAAATAACAAATCTTGCTGCTGCAGATTGGCATTTGACCCTTTTTCGATATTTCGGCGAGTGTTGAAAATCAACGCTGTAGAGGCCTCTAAAGGGGTATAATTAAAATTTATTCAAAAAATATTGAAAATTTTTAATAAAATGCTTGGCGGTTTGAAAAATACTCTTTACCTTTGCAGTGAAGTTTTAAGGTTCATTTAGGTTAGTAGTTTTAG
>JAZNQJ010000069.1:0-9212 GCA_045590115.1 Alistipes sp.
GCTGCCCCTCGACTTGCATGTGTTAAGCCTGCCGCTAGCGTTCATCCTGAGCCAGGATCAAACTCTCCATTGTAAAAAATTTTGAATATTAATCGTTAGCTCTAATCTCAAAGGTATTGTTTGAAATTATCTCATAGGAGATAGATAAAACTTTAGCTGCTCAAAATCTTCAAAGAACTATATTCTAATTTTCATCAGAACTTTCAACTTATACCGCTCATTTTTTAGAGCGGAAAAGCGGTGCAAAGATAAGTCATATTTTTGAAACCACCAAATTTTTTGGAAACTTTTTTCAAAAAACTTTTCTAAGAACCTTTTTCGCTATCCGCCGTTTTAGAGGCGAAAGCGGGTGCAAAGATAAAGCATCTTTTTGAAACCACCAAATATTTTGGAAACTTTTTTTCAAAATATTTTTAAGAACCTCTCTTCGCTGCATCCAGGCCATTGTTCATTTCCTGATTGCGGGTGCAAAGGTAGCGCTTTATTTTTATTCTCCAAACTTTTTCTTAAAAAATTTTCAAAAATATAGTAATTCCTTAAAAAATGATATCTATACCTATATATAATATATATAAGGGGGGGGTAATGATATAGAGTGAATGGCGCATAGGATGGCATAATTTTGGGATTACAGATATCTTTGGCAGTAAATTATCTTATCTTTGCACTACACAATCACACATACATACAGTAAATAAAAGTGAGTAAACGATGAAAAGTGCGGTATTTAATCTAACAGAGCGTTCAGGTTTAGTACTTGAGGGAGGAGGAATGCGAGGAGTATTTACATGTGGAGTCCTTGACAACCTCATGGATCGAGGCATTGAGTTTCCTTACGCTATAGGTGTGAGTGCTGGTGCGTGTAATGGACTATCGTACATGTCGCACCAGAGAGGTAGAGCAAAGTTCAGCAACATAGACCTTCTGGAGAAGTATCGCTACATAGGGTTTAAGCACCTGTTGCTACATGGCAACATTATGGACTTTGACCTACTATTCAACAAATTCCCCAACGAGATTATCCCCTACGACTACCCCACCTACGCTGCATCGCCACATCGTTTTGAGATGGTGACGACAAGTTGCCGTACGGGAAAGGCGTGTTACTACGACGAAAAGCACGACCCGAAGCGCATCATCGACATTGTGAAGGCCTCAAGCAGCCTACCCTACGTCACACCGATAAGCTACGTAGACTCTGAGCCGATGCTTGATGGTGGCATAAGCGACTCGATACCTATCCGCCGAGCCATTGAGCAAGGTTGCGATGGGCTATGTGTGGTGCTTACACGCAACAAGGGCTATCGCAAGAGTGATAAGCGCAGCTGGGTGCCTTCTTTCATATATCGCCGCTACCCTGCTCTGCGTCATGCCCTTGAGAGTCGCAACCTACGCTACAACCAAGATATGGAGCTTGTGGAGAGGCTTGAGAGTGAGGGTAGAATCGTGGTAATTCGCCCCGAGAAGCCAATAGTAGTTGGTCGCATGGAGCGTGACACACAAAAACTCCTCGACCTATACAGCGAGGGCTACGAGTGTGCATCAAAGATAGAATTTCGCACTGAGCTATAGTTTGTCGCTCGCACGACGTGAGAAGAGCATGAGGGCAAGGAACATCAATCCAGCATTGAGGATGAGTATCTCGTAGCTAAACACATACCCTGAGAACCAGCGCTCTGAGTTGGATGCCACAATGTAGCTTAGCGCAGGAGCCACAATAGATAATAGCGGTACAGCCCAAGCCTTAGGGCTTCGGCGAGTAAATAGTCCAAAGGCAAAGAGACCCAACAGCGGGCCATAGGTATAGCTCGCCATGGTAAATATAAGTGTGATAGCCCCTGCACCGCTCCACTCGTTAAACAGTATGATGATAGCGGTCATAGCTACGGCAATAAACATATGCACACGTCTACGGCTACGCCCCACCTTAGCCTCATCCGCACGCTCAACACGCAAGACATCGAGGGTAAACGAGGTGGTAAGCGCCGTAAGTGCCGAGCCTGCTGATGAGTAGGTAGAGGCAACAAGGCCGAGAAGGAACAGCACGCCAACAGTTGTAGGTAGTCCACACTGCGTAGCAACATATCCAAAGAGATCATCGCCACGCTCAACGCTCATACCACCACGCTCAACGAAGATATAGAGCAGCGCACCGAGCGACAGGAAGAGCAGGATGACAACCATCTGTATGAGTATCGAACTCATCATGCCACGCTGTGCATCACGCTGCGTGCGACACGAGAGAATGGTCTGCATCATATCCTGATCAAGGCCCGTCATCGCCACAACGAGGAATGCTCCCGCAACAAACTGCTTCCAGAAATAGCGTCTATCAAGCGGATCATCAAAGAAGAATACCTCAGAGTAGTCACTCTGCGCAATAGCCGACACTGCCTCACCAGGGTTAAAGCCCAACGCTCGAATAACAAACACGATACACAGCACAACGCTTGTGGTCATAAGCAGGGTCTTGAGCATCTCGACCCACACCACCGAGCGCACACCGCCACGACGTGTATAGAGCCACACCATGAACATCATAATGAGGGCATTGACCGCAAAGGGGATACCCAAACGGTCGTACAACAGAGCCTGAAGCACCACGCACACAACATATGCACGCAGTGATGCTGAGGCAATCTTTGAGATGAAGAATAGCCATGCTCCCGTACGGTGTGCCGTAATGCCAAACCTACGGTCGAGATACTCATACAACGACACCACGCCGAGGCGATAGTATAGCGGGATGAGCAGGTAGGCAATGATGACATAGCCGACAAAGAAACCGAGTGTTGTCTGAAGGTATGAGAAGTGGTCGGCAGCCACAGTACCTGGCACCGAGATGTAGGTTACACCCGACATGGCAGCACCCACCATTGCCACAGCAGCAACCACACGTGGCGTGCTACGCCGACCCGTAAAGAAGGTGGCATTGTCGGTATTCCGACTACTGCGCCACGCCACCACAAAGAGCATGGCAACGTAGCCTACGATGGTAAGTATGATGACTGCAATAGACACTTTGGCACTACTCTACGTTAAGTCCCAACGCCTTGATATACTCCTTGTCGATGGTGCAATTATCGAACAACACCGCCTCGGCAAGGGCATTGAGGCTCTCAAGAAGCTTGTCGCTACCACCCGCCGCAGCACGTGCATTGCGAATCTTCTCGTAGCTTGAGCGGTCGCTTTCAGCAAAATCTACAACACCCTGCCAGCCCTCAGGAGCGGCAAAGCCCACCCACGAGCTTGACCCAATCTTCTTATATGGCCAGAAGGTGTAGCCAATATTATTATCCTGCATCGTGTGTGAGAACTGCGCCATCCACTCGTAGGTGTTATGGCCTATCTCACCCATATACATTGGGCGGTTGGTCTTATCCCTAAAGGCGATGAACGACGCAATAGCCTCGGGCGTAGGATCACCACCATAGCGATGACACGAGTACATCACCTGAGCGTCGAAGTTACAATCCTCCAATGGCTCGAAGTTGCTGTTCCACTGCGCACCACCAAGGATTACAATATGATTCTTATCTACCGCACGTATAGCATCAAAGCCCAGACGGTATAGAGCCTTGAGCTTGCTGTTAAGCAACTTCACATCATCGCCAAAGTATGGTGCAATAGGCTCATTAAGAAGGTCGTAGCCCAACACTACAGGCTCATCCTTGTATCGCTCGGCTATACGTTGCCAAATATCGGCATAGAGCGCCTGACTCGCCTCACACTCCAACAACCATGGGTAGCCATACGAGTCGTCGATATTATCGCCTGTCTGTCCTCCTGGTGCATCGTGCATATCGAGGATGACGTATAGGCCATACTTACGACACCACTCTATGACCTTATCCATACGCTGGAAGCCATCCTGGTTTGCCGCAAGACCCATATAATCCTCGCTGGTAAATAGCTTATAGTGGAAAGGTAGACGTATGGTATTCGCCCCTGTCGAGGCGATAAATACGATGTCAGCCTCAGTAACGTAGTTATCCTTAAACCTTGCCCAGAAGGCATCTGTGGCAAATGGGCCAACAGCCTGGCGCAACATCTCATCGATAAAGTGTGCCGAGTTAACACTCTTAAAACCAAACATATAACCCTCAGGATTAAGCCAATTACCGAGGTTAGTACCTTTGATGAACAGCACCTCGCCCGTAGGAGTGATAAGATTTGGACCATCGACACGCACAAAAGAGTTGAGTGTCGTAGTGTTGGTGGCAGCACACGAAATGGTCACCAAGCCAATGAGGAGTGCTAATATTCGTTTCATAGTAGTGTATATGTTATTCGGTTAGTCCTAAAAGTTATGCGCCATGCAGTAGCGAGCCACAGCATCGGCAACACGCTCGCCATCAAGCGCCGCCGAGACAATGCCTCCAGCATAGCCAGCACCCTCGCCTGCGGGGAACAAGCCCTCAATCTGCACATGCATCAAGGTCTCGGGGTCACGAGGGATGCGTACAGGTGTCGAGGTGCGGGACTCCACGCCCACGACAATAGCCTCATCCGTAACAAAACCCTTCATCTTACGGCCAAATGTTGCTATACCGCTACGCAGACGTGCGCCAATCTCCTCGGGCATCCAACGATCAAGGCGTGATGGCGTAAGGCCTGGGATATATGATGTGCGAGGTAGCGACTTTGACTCTCGGCCAAGCACAAAGTCTGATACACGCTGTGCTGGAGCTACCTGCCTGTCGCCACTATGCTCACGTGCAAGCTCCTCAAAAAGTTGCTGATAGCGCAAGCCCGCAAGCTCGCCCCACTGCTCCCTCAGATGTGCAAAATCTTCGAGGCGCACCTCAGTAACAAGGCCCGAGTTGGCAAATGCCGAGTTACGACCACTTGGCGACATGCCATTGACCACCGACTGACGAGTGTCGGTCATCGCAGGCACAATAAAGCCTCCAGGACACATACAGAAAGAGTATACACCACGCCCAGCCTCCTGACTAACAAGCGAATAGCTCGCTGCAGGGAGCCACTCGCCACGCTCCTCACGATGATACTGAATACTATCTATGAGGCGTTGGGGATGCTCAATGCGCACACCCATAGCAAAGGGTTTAGCCTCGATGGCGATGTTTGAGGTGTATAGCAACTCGTAGATATCACGTGCCGAGTGTCCTGTTGCCAAGACTACGGCAGCACCCTCGATAATATTATCGCCCACACGCACACCTGTGATGCGGCCATCCTTAATCACAAAGCCCGATACTCGGCTCTCGAATAGCACCTTGCCACCATGCTCGGTGATGGTGCGACATATGTTTGATATGATGCGTGGCAGCTTGTCAGTACCAATATGGGGATGTGCCTCGTAGAGGATTGCGGGGTTAGCACCATGCCACACGAGGGTTTGCAACGCCTTGTTGTAGTCGCCACGCTTCTTGCTACGTGTGAAGAGCTTACCATCCGAGAATGTTCCAGCACCACCCTCGCCAAAGGCGTAGTTCGAGTCGGGGTCTACGTTGCCACCACGATTTATCTGAGCGATATCCTGTTTGCGTGATAGCACAGCCTTGCCACGCTCCAAGAGTATAGGCTTGTAGCCAAGCTCTATGAGGCGCAGTGCGGTGAACAATCCCGCAGGGCCTGAGCCTACGACAACTATCTCGGTACCATTCTCCACCGATGGATAGTCGAAGTGTAACGGCTCTGGCTGAGGCTCCTGGTCGACATATATCTCGAGTGTAAGGTTTACCTTTGCCATGCGCTGTCGAGCATCTATCGAACGCTTTACCACACGAGCAAGTGCGATGTCGCTCTCACGTATATATAGCAGCTGCGCAGCACGTGCGATATAGAACTTCTCATCGGCGGCCTGCTTTGGCGAAAGCTGCAGTGTAATAGTCTTTGGCATAATCCACTAATTAATTATGCAAATATAGCAAAAAGTATTAAGCTTTCATCACACTCGCCACTCTTTGTGCATCTAACGTATAGATAAGAGGCGTAAGACAAACAAAAAATTGGATTGTAAATATGACAGGAGTTACGAAGCTCTGCTTCGCGAGCCCCTTCAGACGCAAAAAAAGCGACCCTCAACAGGTCGCTTTTGTGCCACACTCTGACGGATTATCTAACTTTTAAGACAGACTTTCTGAAACTCGTGGAGTTCTCCCAGTGGGTCAGAGAAAATTATCCCGATAAAGTCCCCCTAAATTAGAAAAATGGTGTTAATGTTTCTTGCAATGTCCCCGCAGAGTGTTGTTCGTTTCGGAAAATTTTCTTAAATTTGTAATGTAGCTATATTGTATTCTCAATCTCCCTATTATGGCAACATTAACCATTCATACCGATATTGATTGTAATATCTACATTGATACCGAGTTCCATGGTATTGCAAAAGCAAATATGGACTATGTCATTAATGTATGCATTGGGGCATATTGGATAGAGTGCCGAAGCATTGATGATATGAGTATATCTTATGACTTTGATTTCTTGGCGAATGACTCAACTGTAAATGTGGACAAAAATATTCACTTATTAAATAATCTTAGATTTAACCAACTAAGAGCGCAATATGATTCAATAGGAGACTTTGAAAATGGGTTTGCTAAAGTAGAGCATAAAGGAAAGTTGGTTGGGTATATTGATTCAACATATCAATTTAGATATGACGATATAAATGTAATGTCTAAAGAACTACTTTGTGTTAAGCATAACGGACATTATGGAGTCCTTAAGAATGGAGTTGAGATAGTTCCTATAAAATATCAAGGAATAGATTTAATGGGAGGTAATATGCTTCGATTTAAACTCAATGATAGATTTTGTTTGGCAAGTAGTGACGGGGTAAAACTTACTCCACTTAAATATAAGGATATAGTGTATGTAAACAACGACATATATGCACTATATTTTGATAAATGGTATTTTGTTGATTCCAATATAAAAAATGTCTGTACTCCAGATAATGTGATTTTATACCGCACCTCTGACGGAAAAGTCATAGACTTAAATGAGAGAATGCAGCCCGAAAATCATCGCTCATGCAAAGATTTATTTGGACAAGAACCAATAATTAATTGTTGCAAAGAAGGGAATTGCATATTAGTATTCAATGAAGAATTGGTAAAAATCGGAGATGAGGCATTTGACTATATCGATAGTCTCACAAGTGTGACTATTCCCAATAGTGTGACAAAGATTGGAAATGACGCATTCTCTTTGTGCAAAAGCCTTACAAGTGTAACTATTCCCGATAGTGTAACCGCGATTGGAGATCGTGCATTCGCTTATTGCGATAGTCTCACAAGTATAACTATTCCCAGTAACGTGACAGTAATTGGAAGCAGTGCTTTTTGGGGATGCAAGAATTTAAGTAGCATAATAATACCAGAAGGTATAACAGAAATTGCGCATGGTATATTTAATGAATGTAAGTGTTTAACAGATGTAACTATTCCCAATAGTATAACTACAATTAGAGAATGGGCGTTCGCCTTTTGCACAAGTCTTACAAGTGTGACTATTCCTGAAAATGTAAATACTATTGAAGCAAACGCATTTTGGCACTGTAATAATATAAAAGAGTTTAAAGGTAAATACATATCAAGAGATGGTCGCTGTCTTATCATTTACAATACTATTATCGCATATGCAAAGGGAAGTGGAACTGATTATATTATCCCAAATGGTGTGACTAAAATTGGGGAAAGTGCCTTCGATGGATGTGAGGAATTAACAAGCATAACTATTCCAGACAGTATAACATCTATTGGAGATAAAGCATTTAGTGATTGCTGCAGTCTTACGAGTGTGACTATACCCAATAGTGTAACCAAAATAGGGAAAGGAGTTTTCTATAATTGTACGAACTTGACCAGCATTACAATCGCCAATAGTGTAACTGAAATAGGAAACCATGCTTTCTCAGGGTGCGATAATTTGATAAGCATTACAATTCCAAGTGGTATAACGGGCCTACAATTGTGTAGCTTTTCTGGTTGTAAAAATATTGATAAAGTGTATGTATGTGCGAACACACCTCCAACCTATTATAAGATAGATTGTATAAACTGCAGAAAATTCAAATTGCCATTTGGGTTGAAGATATATGTTCCTATAACATGTGTTAATGATTATAAAAATGCAGATGGTTGGAAGGAATATGCAGACCAAATTATTGGATACGACTTTGAAAACGAGAAAGAAATATGAGATTAGTACGAACATTTCATCCCGTAGGACATGGGGCATTTTATTCAGAAGTGCTTTATGATGATAAGGGAGAAGTCATCCAGACCGTAGTCTATGATTGTGGTACACTATCTAAGCGAGAGTATTTGTATGAACAAATTGATGTGTTACGGCAGATTACAGATAGAATTGACGCTTTATTTATATCACATTTCCACACCGACCATACAAGTGGCATAGATTATCTCTCTAAAAAATTTGATATTGAGCGTATTTTCATTCCTGTATTAACAGATGCGATTTTAGTTGAGTCATTGATGTTTAATGCCATCAATCATTCTATTTATTGCGTAGCTAATCGGTTTATTAGTAAATGTAGGGGTGGTAAAGGGGAAAACCATAATATAGTTAAGATTAAGGAATTTAATATGGAGGATAATGATATTGAGTCAATCCCCTATGATAAGATACTTCCAGGGACAATTAAAGCCCCAATAATATTAAATCCTGCATACAAAAGATGGCAATACATTCCATATAATATTAAGAACACATCAGCTGAAGACTTAATTAAATGTCTAAAAAATGATAATATATTTAAAACCGCATTCATCGGGCAAGACAAAGTGCTTATAGGTAAATTAAAAGACCTTATCAAATCAAATTTTGTATATTGTAAGCAGATATATGAAAGCGTATACAAGAATAGCCACAATAGCTACTCAATGGCATTATACTCGGGGTTAGGGTGTAATAATTGTAAAGAATGCTATAATATTCTTGATTGCCATTGTCGTAATTGTCTATATATGGGCGATTTTGAAGCAAACCCAAACTATCCAAAACAAAATTTCAATTGTTTTAATTTGAAGGAATTTTATAAAAACTATTGGGATGGTATAAGGTTGCTACAAGTTCCGCATCATGGGTCTGAACATAATCTAAATGCTGATTTATATACCCCAGAGAAACTTTGCATAATGTCAGTAGGCGTGCATGATAAATTTAATCATCCAGATAGGATTACTATTGATACTATAATTGCAAAACAGAGCATTCCT
>JAZNQJ010000070.1:0-6209 GCA_045590115.1 Alistipes sp.
GGGCAATAAGATTTGCCCTATGCCCGTAGCGCAGGATCATAAGCGTGCCTACGACAACGACGAAGGCCCCAACACCGGTGGTATGGGTGCCTACACCGAGCTGCCATTTATTACCGCTCAAGATCACGACTACGCCATGCGTAACATCATGCAGCGTGTGGCTGATGCAATGGTCGAGGAGGGTACTCCCTTCACAGGTGTGTTATATGGTGGTCTGATGAAGACCCCTCAGGGTATCAAGGTTATCGAGTTTAACGCTCGCTTTGGCGACCCAGAGACCGAGGTTGTACTACCACGCCTTAAGAGCGACGCTGTGGAGCTATTCATGGACGTGGCATGTGGCAGAGAGCCTAAGGCTGAGTGGTCAGATAAGGCTACACTCGGCATTGTGCTTGCATCAAAGGGCTATCCAGGAAGCTACGACAAGGGTGCTGTAATTCGTGGTACTGAGAACGTAGAGTCAAAAATCTACCACATGGGTACTGCGCTCAAGGATGGCGAGCTGGTAACTGCTGGTGGTCGTGTGATGATTGTTGTGGCTGAGGCAGAGACACTGCGTGAGGCACAACAAAAGGCTGAGACCGACGTTAAGAGAATTGAGTGCGACAACCTATTCCACCGTACGGACATAGGTGCTAAGGCATTCAAGTAACAGTATAACTAAAAATGTAAAACTATGATTATAAAAGGTAAAGATTTATCAGTATCTATCAAGGAGGCGCTCAAGGTGCGTGTTGCTGTGCTTAATGACCAATATGGTCGCACGCCAAACCTTGCAGTAGTCCTTGTAGGCGATGACCCAGGTAGCGTGTCATACGTTACGGGAAAGGCTAAGGCTGCCACAGAGGTGGGCATACGCAATACCACGATACATCGTGAGGCAACAATCACCGAGGCAGATCTTTTGGATATTGTTGGTCAGCTAAACAACGACGACGATGTTGACGGCATCCTTGTGCAGTTGCCTCTACCAAAGCATATCGATGAGAACAAGGTTATCGCTGCAATATCGCCTGAGAAGGATGTCGACGCTTTCCATCCCATGAACGTGGCTAAGCTATGGCTCAAGCAGCCATGCATGCTCCCATGCACACCTAAGGGCATCATCAAGCTACTTCACTTTGCTGGCGTGGACATTGCTGGTAAGGAGGCTGTGGTAATCGGCCGTAGCAATATTGTGGGTCAGCCTGTGGCTAAACTTCTCTTGGATGCTAATGCAACAGTTACCGTAGCACACTCAAAGACCAAGAACCTCGCTAAGATAGCACGTCGTGCCGATATTCTTGTTGTGGCAGTTGGTCGTGAGAGGTTTGTCACTGCCGACATGATTAAGCCTGGTGCTGTGGTCATCGATGTAGGCGTAAATCGTGACTCTCGCACAGGCAAACTATGTGGTGACGTAGACTTTGAGGAGGCTCAGCATGTAGCTGCCGCAATCACCCCTGTGCCTGGTGGCGTAGGTCCTATGACCATCACTTGCCTCATGGAAAACACTGTGGAGGCCTTTGTAAACAGAATGAATAAGTAATAATCATACTAACCTAAAACATACAATTATGATCGAGAGATATAGTCGTGAGATTATGCGCAAGGTGTGGACCGAGCAGAACAAGTTCGATGCCTACCTACGTGTCGAGATTTTGGCCTCTGAGGCGTGGAGCCAGCTTGGTGTAGTGCCTAAGGAGGATGTGGCAAAACTCTGGAAGGATGCCAAGTTCGACATCGAGCGCATATATGAGATTGAGCAGCAGACACGTCACGACATTGTGGCATTCACACGTGCCGTAAGCGAGAGCCTCGGCGAGGAACGTAAGTGGGTACACTACGGCCTCACAAGCACCGACGTGGTAGATACCGCCAACGGCTACCTACTAAAGCAGGCTAACTCAATCCTTCTGGAGGATATAGAGAAGATGCTCGAGGTATTGCGCCAGAGAGCCATTGAGTTTAAGGCTACACCATGCATCGGTCGTACTCATGGTATCCATGCCGACATTACATGCTTTGGTCTTAAGTGGGCGTTGTGGTATGAGGAGATGAAGCGCAACCTAACACGCTTTGTTGCTGCAGCACGTGGTGTGGAGGTAGGTAAGATTTCGGGTGCTGTGGGTAACTTCGCCAATATCCCTCCATTCATCCAGGACTACGTATGCGAGAAGCTCGGCATCGAGAGCGCAAATATCTCTACACAGGTTATCCAGCGTGACCGCCATGCCTACTATATGGCTACGTTGGCAGTTATCGCATCGAGCATCGAGCAGATGGCCATGGAGATTCGTAACTTGCAGCGTACCGAGGTACACGAGGTAGAGGAGTCGTTCGGCAAGGGTCAGAAGGGCTCAAGCGCCATGCCTCATAAGCGTAACCCTATCTCGAGCGAGAATATGTGTGGCTGCGCACGTGTTATGCGTGGCTATATGGCGGCATTCTACGAGAATGTGGCACTCTGGCATGAGCGTGATATCTCGCACTCATCAACCGAGCGTATCATCCTCCCAGATGCTACCATGTTGCTCGACTATATGCTCAACCGCTTCCGTGGCATCCTTGAGAACCTCGTGGTGTTCAAGGATGTGATGATGGAGAACATCTACCGCACACGCAAGGTTATCTTCGCACAGCGTGTTATGAACGCCCTTATCGAGAAGGGCTTCTCACGTGAGCAGGCCTACGATACTGTTCAGCCTGTGGCTATGCGTGCTATGAGCGAAAGAGCCGATTATCAGGAGCTTCTTGCCCAGACTCCAGCCGTTATGGAGGTGCTTACACGTGAGGAGCTTGATGCATGCTTCACGTTGGAGTACTACCTGAAGAATGTGGATTTCATATTTGATCGTGTCGGCATCGAGTAATTTTAGATTATAAGGCAGCATCTACTGTCGCTAACAAAAAATGCCACCAATGGGACGTACGCTCAAGTACTACCCATCGGTGGCATTTTTGTCGAGCGTTGTATCTGCTACCTTCTAATCAAAAATTTAATTTCGGCCATATGGCCGCATCTGCGCCGCTAAAATCAAAAATCTTTTCGACCATTAGGCCGCATCTGCGACCTTCTAATAATAGGGAATTAATGGACTTAGTGATAATCCTTAATTTCCCTAACTATCCTTGTCCGTAACCGTCTTAATCGTCACTAAGACACGCTTATACCAAAAATTAAGAGACCTCAGGAAGTACTATAATGTACTGCCTGAGGCCTCTGATTATTGCGACAGTCTATATCGGCTAATTAGTATAGGTCAATGCCGTTGAAGTATATCTCAGATATCACTGTGTCCTGATAGTGGGTGCCAGGGTAGACCTCCATAATCTCAAATCTTAGTGTCCAAGAACCCTTGCCTTTTCCGTTTGGACCATAACCCACTGTACCAAGGTCAAATGTCTGCACTGTACGGCTATTCTCAAGCTCGAGATAGGTCAGTGCCTTGCCGTTGAAGTATACTCTAAGTCGCTTTACGCGTGAATTTTTCTGCCATTGAGCAAGACTCTTGACATATCCGTTGAGAATATTAACTTCGGTAATTCGAGGGTGGTACTCTGAGAATGTATACTCAATATATTGTCCTACGCCATAGCCTGGTACTCCCTCACACCATACTGTTTCGTGGTCAAAGTCGGCAGCATTCTGGACATAGTATGTTACTTTGCCTTGCTGGGCTAATGAGCTTGATGCTCTAACTCGCTCATATTCGGCGTACCAATGATCAGTAGGATCGTATAGCTCAAATACTTTTGTGTTCAAAATTCTCTGCATTGCAGCAGGCACAACTTCATCAGCAACATAATTCGCTGCAGCCTCATACTGCGCTGCACTAATGTCGTGTACTGGGTAAATCGCCTTTGGCTTGATCATCTCGCCATTTGTTTTGCACACTACCATAGATAGTAGCATAAGAAGTGCAATCTTAAGTTTCATAGTTGTATTGTTAAAATGTTTAGTTATAGGTATGTTCTATAAATTAGTAAATATGTTATACGTTTTCGGCAGACTCTATTTCGGTCGCTTTTGAATTTATTGTGGTATATTTCTTATTTTTCCTCAGTTACAATGCTCGCATTGCGCCATCATAATAAATAAGAAGCTGTTTTGAATTTTATTGAAAGAGTTTGTTCGTTGCAGCAAAAGATAGTTTCGACCTCTTTGAGGCTCATTTCGGCAACTTTTCATTTGTGATAATTGGAAATAGTCCACTATTACCTGCATACCCCAAATGAAAATTTACACGAAATTAGCTCTCAAATAATCTCGAAATAAAATTCAAACAGCTTCTAAGAAATATCCTCACAATAATCTTCAAAATCAACTCGACCTAATTTATAGAACCTACCTATAGATGTTTCGTATAATCATTATCTCATTTCGGACGGGGGAAAAGAGCTTTTGCAAGTACAAATGTAAGAAATTTTTTTCGCAAAACATAATCTGAGAACTTTTATTATAAAAGTGCTTCTATCGTGCTGAATCTATTAAACAATCACACATTCCGCACGATTGCGAACATATTCTTTATGCCCAACCCCGATTACCCGCAAATCTTACAGGATTAATAATACAATTGCAGGAGGCCAGAATTAACCCTATCGGGTATAATGACAGTGTAATTCGCCCTCAATTATACCCGCGCGGGATTATTTTAGCACAACAGTTTGTTGCATATATTAGGCATATTTTACAGTATTATACATAAAGCACACGAAACAATAACATTAATGATTGCGGTTGCATTTCATCGTTTATACACAAATCTACACATTGAGCAGTTTTGTACGCAAAATCGTTTCACATTTGTTTGTGTATTGTATAGATATTTTGAGCGTTATGACGATTTTCACTATTTGTATCTAGGGAGGGACGTCCGAAATCATAGTATACCCTTTTCCTTTAATTCAAAATAACATCTCTTTGTTGCTCTTATATCTGATAACGCATTATGAGAATCTGTAAATATTTCTCCAAATAGTTTTTGATGAAGTTCTTGTAATGTTGACCATTTGTACCCATACTTGTTAGGTATTGCACAAAAATCTACAGAACCCTTCATTGTACATACCTTGCGTTTATCATTGAAAATATCCGTCATTCCAAGCCTAAATAATTCTGCTTGCACAATATTTATATCAAAATTTATATTGTGACCAATAACCAATGAGACACCTTTTAAATCTTCTATAAACTCAGCTAATTCTGTTTCTATATCTATTCCTTTTTTATTTGCATATTCATTGGTAATACCATGAATTGCTGATGATGATGTAGGAATATCAAAACCTTTGGGATATACGATGTAATCATTCATGCATCTTCGCCATCAGTTGAAGTTGGATAGACATAGTTGGTGTATTCATTCTTCGCTTGGTCGAAATCCTCATAACCGCCACTTATCCACCAGCTATTGTAATTAACGGCAGTAACCGTTTGCTCTCCGCCAACTGATGAAAAAGTAAGCTCAGATTTATCCAATTTTATAGGAGTTTGATTGCCGTCTACTTCTTCACACGATGTCATTATACTTGTAACAACAATTGCCATAAGGCACAAAATAGATCTTTGCATAGTGTAATACATCAAATCTTAAATCCTAATCTAAACTGTAAGTGTGGTTCAAAGAAGAAGCGGCCATAATTGCCCGAGTAGTAACCGACACCTCCACCAATGGTAAACTCGCAGAACCAATGCTTTGTGAACTCTCTTTTGATACCGTAGACAGGTACTAATGAGGTTCTAAATGGGGTGTTCGGGAGCAAGATTCACCACTGATTTTCACCGCGAAGAAGTCTTGATTGTTTAGATAGTATCTTGGCTCAATCGTTAGACGGAATCCATTACTCCATTCATAGTTGTATTTTTGTGGCGAATAAGCTTCGCTACCGGCACCGATGCGGCCAATCAATGACATGCCGCTCTTCCACACATACTCATAGCTATACTCAAGACGGTATGGGGTTGATATGGAGAATGTGTGGTGCGAGCCAACTTGCTCGTAGCGTGGTTTAGCGGTTGATTTGCTTTCTTGAGCCTCGGCGCTATACGCTCCTGCAAATAGCGCAATAATAAGGATTACTAAACTCTTTTTCATAATCTTTGTTATATAATTTTACTGTATAAAGCTGATGATTATGGCAATAGCAATAAGAAGAATTGCAATCGTATTTATCGTTGCGCGCCATACTTTGCCCTTAGAACTTTTCTCTTTTAACGCTCTTAG
>JAZNQJ010000071.1:0-4432 GCA_045590115.1 Alistipes sp.
CAATAGCCTCATCCTCAGACTCCATCTTTGCCAAGAAGTGGTTCTCGATCTTGCTGAAGAGCGAGAACTCGACCATCTTAGGGTCGATAAGCACAAACTTAAGCTCTGCAGGGTGCTTACGATAGAGCAACGAGGTGATGATGGCGTTAAGACCTACTGACTTACCCTGACCTGTGGCACCAGCAACCAGGAGGTGTGGCATCTTGGCAAGGTCGAAGGTAAAGTTCTCATTCTGAATCGTGCGGCCGATAACCACAGGCAACTGCGCCTTAAGCTCCTGAAACTCACGAGAGCATATTGCCGAGTACATCGAGACGGTCTGCTTAGAGATGTTTGGCACCTCGATACCGATAGTACCACGTCCTGGTATTGGGGCAATGATACGTATACCCAACGCCTTGAGGCTCTGGGCAATATCATTCTCAAGACCCTGAATCTTAGAGATCTTAACACCCGCCTCCTGAACAATCTCGTAGAGCGTTACAGTAGGGCCTACGGTGGCATTCATGCTACGAATAGGGATACCAAAGTGGAGCAGGGTCTCACGTATACGCTCCTTATTGGCAAATATCTCCTCATCCGTAGTCGTAGCATTCGACTTATGGTCGGTAAGCAACGTAGGCATAGGAGGTGTATAGCTATGCAGATCACGTGTGGGATCATACAGTTCTATCTCAGCATCCGTAGGATCGATAATCTGAGGCTTAGGCTTCTCTACGGTAATCACCATACCCTCAGGCGCACCACCATCAGAGTCAACATCCGTACGTGGCATGGTTACAAATGGCGAGTCAGGCGCTGGAGTAGTATTTGTTGTAGTGGTCGTGTCGGTTGCAGCGGTGACAGCGGCAGCGGCAGCTGCAGCCAATTGCTCCTCAGTAGGAGGCTCCTCGATAGGTGCCTCAGGATCCTTGAACGGATATGTATCAATAGGCTTAACAGGTTGAGTAGCTGCTGCTGTTGCTGCAGAAGAGACTACAACAATGTTACCATCGCTATCCACCTCGATTTGCGAGCCACGATCAACAGCGATAAATGGGCTATTGGCAGCAACAGGCTCAGGCTTAGGTGTTGCAGGCTGTGGTTGTGGTTGTGGCTGTGGCTGTGGCTGTGGTTGTGGTGTAGGTCGGGTAATGGTTACAGGTGTGGGCTGAGGAGCAACCATAGGCGCAGGCTCAACATCCTCAACAGTATCATCATCCTCATACTCATCTTCGCTCTCATCCATAGCTTTCGGCTTACGCTTATCACGTAGCTTTGTCCAAAGCCATGAGGCAGCTCCCGACACCCCATCGACAACATGCTCACCAGCATTATCTACCGAGCGTAGGAAGTTTCGATTGATAAACAGACCCGTAAGAATCCATCCCGCAAGAATCACAAGCAGTGTGCCTACACTACCCATACATCCACGCATAGCAGCATCAAGCGATAGGCCATAGCCACCACCAAGACCTGAGCCATAAAGCTCCCAGCGTGAGCCAAAAATATAGCCCAAAGTCACAGAGCCAAGTATAAGCACCATGCAACTGATAACGGTGATGTATATCAGACGGAGGTGCTGACTGCGGAACAATCGCCAGCCTATAACAAGGAGGTAGATGGGGATAATCACAGCAAATACACCCAGACCATCGCCCACAAGCATTTGACCAAACTTTGCACCCCACGAGCCACATACGTTGCTGTATATCTGCTTATACATTGGGTTGGCACTCTGCGCCATAACACTCATATCCTCACGCCAATAGAAGAAATATGACACAATAGAACAGAGCAGGAAGATGCCTACAGCAAGGAGAATGAAGCCTGTCATCCACCTCATATTTTCTCGACGTATAGCCTTAAGCTCCTCCTTCTCGGCGGCTGTAGGCGTAGTACGTTTGGTTGTTTTCTTTGCCATAATAGTTTAGTTCTACAAATTAGACTTTGTCAACACTGCAGCTACGTGTAGCTCCTCATCGATAGCCGCAGCCCTACTTTGCAATCTACGCACATAATCATCGTCTGCAAAGCTCAGAAAGCGCAACTTGGGCGCTGCACCCTCCTCTTGAGCTATATCGTATCTCTCGAGCAGCCACCTTACACGACGGGCAACAGCCTCGCCCGAGTCGATAACATCGATGCCATGACCCTCAACAACACGCTCGATAAGTGGGCGCAGGAAGGGATAATGGGTGCATCCCAGCACAATCTTGTCGACACCCATGCCCACAAGTGGCTCAACAGCCTCACGCACAGCACGCTCAGCACGTGGTGTATGCTCCTCGCCACTCTCGACAATCTCCACAAAATCGTGTCCCACAACCTTAACAACCTCTACATCGTCGGCATAGCGGCTTGCCGTACGCAGAAACATATCGCTACGTAGGCTATGCTCGGTTGCCAGCACCGCAATCTTACGTGTGCAGGTGGTAAGGCATGCGGGCTTCACCGCAGGCTCAAGACCCACGATGGGAAGCTCCGGCCAGCGACTGCGCTGATGCTCAATGGCTGCAGTAGTGGCAGTGTTACACCCCACGACAACCATCTTTACACCAGCATCCAGGAGACGTTCTACGGCCTGCTCAGCAAAGCGTGTAATCTCATCACGAGAGCGACCACCATAGGGGCAGTTCTTGCCATCACCAAGATATGTAAGCGACTCGTTGGGGAGCATGCGTCGTAGCTCTCGCCACACCGACAACCCTCCAAATCCCGAGTCATATACACCTATTGCTCTATGTCGCATAGCTACTTAATACTATTTACAATATACTCCACAACTGCGTCATCCGAGAGCTTTGCACAGTCAACAGTTAGCTTAGCCTGAGCGTAGTAGACCTCACGCTGTGAAAGCTGCTCACGCATAAACACAAGTAGCTCCTCATCGCTCTTGCCACGAAACATCGGACGCTTCTCACGACCATAGGCCGAGAGGCGTGATAGAATCTGCTCTGGCTCACGACGTAAATAAATGGTAAGTCCCATGCGGTTGAGCAATGCCATATTATCGCTCCACGTAGGTAGACCTCCACCTGTGGCAACAATCAAACTCTCAACGGTGTTAAGTGTCTCGATGACCGCACGCTCAGACCTACGGAAATACTCCTCACCCTCGTAGAGGAAGATATCGGCAACAGAGGCACCCACCTGCTCCTCTACAACCTTATCGGTGTCGATAGCACGAAGACCAAGACGACGTGATAAGCGTCGGGCGATGGTGCTTTTCCCTGAGCCAGCATATCCTATCAAGAAGAGTATCATAGCGTTAGCTTAGAATAAATCCAACTGCGCTGCCGAGAAGCCATCATCAGCCTCGCTCTTGCTCTTATAATCGACGTTAGGGTCTGCCTTGATATCATCGCCAAGAAGCTCATCCACGTCAATAGCTGTATCTTGCTCAGCATCAAGCGCTACATCATCGGCGGGCAGCTCCTCACCGAGTTCGGCCTCATCCATCTCCGGCTCCTCAGGCTCTATGAACTCAAGTTTGGCCACCTCATAGGTGGTAATACGCTTACCCTTAGCTCGGTGGCTCTTAAGGCCGATAAACTCATCCACATCTATGGTCTCCATAGGACGCTGTTCGTGCAGACCTCCAAACACCACATTAAGCTTAGCTCCGGACTTATCAGTAATTGCCACAAAGCGCATTGGCGCACCCTCATCGAGGAAGTATTGGGTCTTATCGCCCTTCTCGAGCTGGAAGCGCTTCAGGTAGTAGTAGTTCTGCTCGCCATCGTAGTAACATAGCGAGTAGATGCGATCCTCGTAGTAGCGCTCCACACGAATAGTGTCATCGGGGAAGTGCTGCTGAATATCGAAGCCTGTGATGTAGTATTGGTTCTTCGCCGTCCACACCACAATCTTATCATCGCCCTTGAACTCGCCAAGCAGCTGACCACGACCATCGGCATTCAGACGGCGTACGTCATCGTCGTACCAGATATTCTGACCACCAAGTGTCGACGCACGTAAATCCTTGACAATGACTTTGTTTATCGAATAGCGTGTCACAAGGTTACCAATACTCTGACGACCCTTGATAGCCAATGTCGAGAGGTCAAGCTCTATGATACACTTCTTGAGGCGGGCGCGTGGGCGGAGATAAATTTTGAGTACCTCAGCCTCGCCGTTCGGATTTACCGAGAGGTACAACAACTCGCTCTTTGGCGTACCCTTGGTCAGGTCGTACTCCTTGTCACGTGTAATCGACTTAATGGCGCAACGCTTCATCATGATTGGACCTCCACGACCATCACGATAGAGCATATTATAAATTGTGCGCTCATCATTACGCTTATAGATACCTATGTAGTAGATACCCTTATCGAAGAAGGCCTTCTCGCTAATCTTGGTAATCTTATAACGGCCATCCTTGAGGATGACGATGACATCATCGAGGTTTGAGCAGTCGCATACAAACTCCGCATCCTTCATGCTCTTGCCA
>JAZNQJ010000072.1:0-9522 GCA_045590115.1 Alistipes sp.
GTTTTAGGCCTGCGAAGCCCGAAAAAGCGGAGTTTACTCGACGTAAATGAGCATTTTGAGGGCGAGCATAACGACAAAATACACTTTTTATTCAGCCTCAAAATATGAGGTTGTTTAAGACTGCTTTTGCCTACGAAAGAACTTACGACGTATCCATAGATAGTAGCCCGTAAGAGGAAGTGTGCCACCGATAAGTGCTGCCACAAACCACAACACACGAGTAAACATTCCGCCGATATCTCCTGTGTGTAAGGCTCTGAGCCACTCACGTGCGCCATCGCCAAAGAGCGCATAGAAGCCGTCACGATACCAACCAAACGACCATACAAGGCCTGTAAGTGCCATAATGAGCAGAAGTATAGTTGCATAGATACCTCCTACTGCATGTAGGTCGTACCAGAAGCGGTGCCACCCTTTGCGTATTGCGATAACCGAGCGGTTGCGCCACATCTTAAGCGTCTTAGGCCACCATAGGAAGCAGCCTGTAACGAGCAACACTACGAAACATATTGTGCTAATACCTACGACCATCTTGCCGAGGCTCATCTTGCCCTTACCCCCAGGAGAGTCCATCAGCCAGCGGTGCATGCGAAACATCGTCTGGAAGAACTCAAGGCGCTCAGGCGTGCCGAGTATCTCGCCCGTATATTGGTTGACATATATTGTCTGGCGACGGCCAATCTTAAAGCCATAGCTACGCTCAGGGTCACTATCAATCTCAACAGATTGAATACTTTTGCCCTCATCAAGTTCCGTCTCGACCTTAGCCTGAAGCTCCTCAATTGCGATAGGCTCGCCTTTGGGCTGCACATAGTAGTAGTCACGCTGCACAGCATGCGAAATCTCCTTCTCAAAGACAAGTGCTGCACCCGTAAAGCAGGTGATGCTTATGACTAAGCCCAAGGGGATCGAGAGCCATATATGCAGTTGTTTTACAATATTCATCATAGCATAGATAGTTTATGTCGATACGGCAAAGTTACAAAAAACCTTGCCGTATCCGATACATTTTCACATAAATTTAGTTAATTGGCTCCAAGCGACCTACGCCACTAATCTGTGTAGCCTCAATAGTAAGACCCTTTGTGGCTACAGCGGTAGTAGTGTCGATAACATATATTGTCGGATAGCCATCTGTAAGAGTTACAGGCATATATGCCTTACCGCCCTCAGCATAGGGAGTATTGCCAAAGCCCGAGATAGAGCTACTCTCAGGAAGTCCCGTAACGGCAGTAAGTTCGCCAGACTCAGCGTTAAATATAGCCAGCTGATTTGCTGTCATCGTCTTAGCAGGGGTAAGTGGGCTATCGTACATAAGAAGCAAGAAGCTACTACCACCGACATACCATGTGCGTAGGAACGAGCGGCCTGAAGCCAAAGCCTCGAGGTTTACGTAGTAGTTAGGATCAAACTCCTTGCTACCAGCATTTATACGCACTACGCCTGCGGGGAGCGTTGTCTGCTGACGAGGATCACTCATGGTCTTGGCATACGATGGCGAGAAGATATATACATCGCCAGAGTCGGTAGCCCACACCATCTGGTAGTACTGCGACTTGTTACGACCTGCAGCATAGCTAATCTTGTCGGTACGAATAAGTGTCTTTGTTGAGAGCGTCTCATCATCGAAGATAGCCACCCAGCACTCATCGGGGTACTGCTTCCACTGCAACTCACCCTCCTTATAAGCTCCTGAGCCTGAGCCACCTGCCTCGGTCTTCACAAGGTCGGCATAGCCCTCACGAATCCACTTACCGCCATCACGCTTAACACCATATTGGCTAAGACCCATAGGTACGGCTGCCGAGTAGATCTTACCATCAACCTCCTCGATACCTGCAAGCGTAATAAACTCGCCATTGCCCAGGAAGTTCTCGGCAAGGTAATGCTCCTCAAGGGTGTTGTTGGTAGTGTATGTCTCAGCCTCAACATCGAGCAACGACACTAGAATAGACTTTGGCAGGTAGCCATTCTCATCTGCCCACTCCGTAGGGCCATCGCCCGTAGATGTAGTCATCACATACTTATCGTAAGTACCTACGGTGGTGAAGCGGCGTACGGCATACTCTGCCGAGCGTGCCGAGAGCGTATAGTCGGAATTCATCACATAGGAGCGTGTAGTACCGGCATTACCCTGATTATAGGTAAGGCCATAGAGATACTTACCACTCCAGAACACCCAATACGAAGCACCATCATTAACTAAGCCGTCGGCCATGCCAATAGTGCCACCATCGAGGCTCTCGGCCGTAAGCAGCGCATTGGTCGTGGTATTAGAGAA
This sequence comes from Alistipes sp., assembly GCA_045590115.1. Taxonomy (GTDB): domain Bacteria; phylum Bacteroidota; class Bacteroidia; order Bacteroidales; family Rikenellaceae; genus Alistipes. Next base: position 2,282 of record JAZNQJ010000072.1, read on the forward strand.
GGTTCCCCGCGAGGCAATTACATATGGTCGCTCGGCGTTGGGCGTAGGGTTGTGCGTAGGATTCTGCGAGGCTGGCTCGCACGCTACAACTACGATAAGTAGCATAGCGACAATAGCGGAAAAAAGTCTGTTCATAGTTATTTTATTTTAGTTAAACATATCATGTTAGCGGCCTCCGAGTGCTATGCGTAGCTTGGCGTAGAATGCCCTGCCCGCCTTCTGAAGACTGAAGTTGTCGTAGAGTTTCTCATCCGTAAGGTTGCGACACTCCACCGAGAGGTTGTATTTACCTCCAGAGAGCGAGTAACCGATAGAGATGTTGTGCGAGAATTGACTTGGCACCATATACTCCGAGCGGTTTGTGCCTATGCGTGATGAGTAGTAGTAGAAGCCATGTAGGTATTGATTGTCGTAGCTAACGGTAAGCGTATTACCTTGTTTAATACAATCGTTCCACGTGAAAGTAATATCGCTATCAGCAAAGAGATATGGGATATTGGGCATACGGTCGCCGTAGCCAAGGTTAGGCATCGAGATTGTACCTATGGCAATCTTCATATTATCCCTAACGTCCGAATAGGTTACATTACCACCCACCGAAAGCCACTTACTAAAGGTGTAGCGTGCCGAGAGGTTAACACCCCATGTGCGCACCTTGCCGTAGTTGATATAGCTCGCCGCCACCTTACCACCGCTAACATCCACGATGTTACGTTGGATATAGTCGTTGGTAGAGCGAAGGATAGCTCCCGCCTCAAGGTAGATGTTATGTTGCTTATCTGCGCCAAAACCCTGTGAGTAGCTGAGACTAAGGTTTAGGTTGTGGCTATTCTCAGGGCGTATTGTGATATCGCCCATCTCGAGATCCTCATCGCCAAACATCTCCTCGATAGTAGGTAGGCGGTAGGCCTTCTCATAGGATAGCTTGGCTTGTAGCGAAGGGATGATAAAGTATGTCGTTGCTAAGCCATAGCCCAAAGCATTGTTCTTGCGTCGTGTAAGCACAAAGTCTGAGGCATTGGCATCGGTAGCTATAGGCCCCGATACCGACAGCGCATAATATTTGGCAAAGGCCGAGGCGTTCCATCGCTCAGAGTGTACATAGCGGTACTGCAGGCCTGTGATATTCTTCAAAGTCTGCTTACGGAAGGCATCCTCCTCAGGCTCAGAGGCAAGCAACGAGGTGTTGCTGCGTGTAAAGGCGTTAAGCACATGGTTGAGCGTGAGGGTATGGCGGCGTGCTATGCGATAGTTGAGTGTCGCAGTAGCATTCCAATTATTGTTCAAAGAGCGTGTATGCTGATAGGACTGCTCACCAGGCGAGTTAAGACGCTTAGTCTCGCCACGCCAATTATACTTATACTGCGCCGTATCTACATTTGTAGTGATGTTACGGTTGTAGTTTGCTGTAAGCGTGAGATCAAGGCCACGTAGCAGGAGGTTACGCTTGAGATACTCCACCGAGGGCATCAGCGAGTGGCCACGACGGAACTTGGCACCATAGACAACATCCTGACGCACACCGGTTTGAATATCTTTGTACATCTGCGAGTATGTCATGCTAACCACCAGACGGTCTGCCCAGCGCTTATCTACCACGCCGAGCTTAGCTACTATCGCCTCGTTGTGGTAGGTGTCGTGGAAGCGCTCCACACGCTCCTTCTTGAGCTTGTCGATACGCCCTGTCGCGAAGTCCTCAACGGCAGCGTCCACCTTATAGTTGTTATCCGAGTAGTTCTGAAAGGCGTTTAGCTCCCACATAAAGCCATTTTCGAGTGTCTGGCCACCATTTATCTGCGAGCGATGAGTGTTGAACGAGCCGAAAGAGTATGACGCATCAGCAAACCAGCGACGACGACTGCGATTGGTCACAATGTTAACCACACCACCAATGGCATCAGCACCGAAGCCTACGGGGACAACACCACGATATACCTCGATGCGGTCGGCATAGCCCGCAGGTATGTTGTTTAGTGAGAATGAGCCGCCTACACCCTCCTGAGGCACGCCATCAATAAATATTTTTACGTGCTTGCCCGTAAAGCCATCGAGCGAAATGGCCATGTCAGAGCCAACACCTCCCGCCTCACGTAGCTTTATGCCAGGAGCTTTGTTAAGCGCATCGGCAAGATTTTTTGATGTATTGTCGAGCGAGCGTGTGTCTATGGCTACTGCATTAAATGCCGAGCGACGTAGGTGGCCTACTCCCGAGGCAGATACTACCACTTCATCAATGCGTGTAGAGGCCTCAGCGAGCGTAAAGTTAAGCTCCAAAGGTGCTGAGTGAGAGCTTACAACGCTATACTCACTCTCATAACCAAGTGTCGCTGCAGTAAGCCTATGCTCGCCATGAGGTATACGAATTGAGTATCGTCCTGAGCCGTCAGCCGTAGCACCAATGGTAGTACCCTCGATGTAGACGGTGGCATATGGTAGCGGCGTGCCATCTTCTGTAAGCACACGTCCCGAGAGCGTTACCGAGCCTTTAGCATGGTGCGGAGGCTCAGTAGCATACGACACTATAGGGTTTGTGAGTATGAGTATACCTATAGTAATAAGTAGGGCTAAGTTGATATGCAACGGTTTCCTGTTCATTTTTTGTGGTTTTATCGCTGCAAAGGTAGAGGATAACAGCGACTGCCACAATCGCAAAAATTAGGGAAAATGAGAGCTTTGCACCCCTAATTATTGGGAAGTCAAGGGAGAGGTAATTTAGAGAGAGTAGGGAATTTAAGGAGCATAAGGAGCAGACACTAAATATCTTAATGTCTTAATATCCCAATGACTAAGGTGGCGAAGAAGTGCCACTATCACAACAAATTACGGTACGGGGTCATACCCAGACCCACCCCATGGATGACATCGTAATAGCCTGCGAATAGTAAGATATATACCCTTAATAGGGCCATGCTTGCGGAGAGCCTCAATAGCATACTGCGAGCAGGTTGGGGTAAAACGACAAGTTGGAGGTTTAAGGGGTGAGAGACATATCTGATAGAATTTCACCAACACAATGAATGGAAAGGCGAATACTCGCTTAGCAACGCTCAGCAACCTCGGCCAGAATTTTGCAGACTGCATGAGCTATAGTATCATATGATAGGACATCCTTTGTAGAGTATGTGAGTGCCATGTCAAGATTCACACCCTTAGCCTCTACGGCGAGTTGTAGCTCGCTCTTATTTAGGCGATAAGCCTCCTTCGTGCGGCGACGTAGTAGGTTACGCCTATTAGCACGCTTATGGTTGTGCTTTGGCACCGAGAACAGCACCTCGACACTTGGCGAGGTGCTTGCTTCGGCGAATATCTTATAACGGAAGGGATAGACAAAGCCCGATTTACCGTCGGCAAAGAGCCTACGGATTGCCGAACGTGAACATAGACGTTCGCTCTTAGGTAGAGAGTATGATCGAGCCTCAGGCATTGCTACAATGTCTTACGTGTGCGTGTACGAGTCTTCTTCTGAAGCTTTGTCTGCTGGGCGCGTATGAACTCCTCCTTCTCAAGATCCTCACGAATCTGGGCATCTTCAACCTCTACGCCCTCGGCAATCTTTGAGCAGTAGATGTCGAGAGCCTTAACCATAGATGGTGCCTGGGGTGATGGTGCTGAGGCCTTCACCTTAAGACCTGCATCGATGGCAGCACGCAACGTAGCCTCGCCAAAGGTAGCTACAACAGGGAGCTTTGCCACATCGAAGTTATCCACAAGAGCCTTTACATCGGATGGCGAGTAAAGGGCTATGATGTCGTAGTTCTCAGGCTTAATATCGCCCATATCAGCAGCTACTGTACGAGCAAACACCACAGGGTCAACCTTGAGCTTAAGCTTTGAGAGAGTATCAGGAAGCTCGGGCTTGAAAGGCTCGGTAAGCGCAAGGATAAACTTCTCATCCTTATGCTTTACGATCAGCTCCAAGAGCGAGTTGAACGTACCATCGGCGAACGATATCTTACGCTTACGATAGACGATATACTTCTGCAGGTAGAGGGCAACAGCCTCAGTATTGCAGATGTACTTCATGGTCTCAGGCACAGTGATACGTGCCTCCTCGCAAATGCGGAAGAAGCTATCGATGGTTGTACGTGACGAAAATATCATTGTTGTATGGTCGAGAATCTCGGTGCGCTGTGCGCGAAACTCCTTAAGCGACACACCAACAACACGAATCAACGGCTTGTAGTCGATCTCAAGCTCGTGCTTTGATGAAAATTCAAAAAATGGGGATTTTTCAATTACAGCGGGGCGAGGCTGTGACACTAAAATCTTACTTACTTTCAAAGTTTTAAACTTTTTATCAGTTATTGTTTTCCTATCTTTTTACTCTTCGTTAGCCGCAATTTTGCATGTGCATTCATTTTACAACATACTGCAAATCTGAATCATACACAAATAGACTCACTATGCTTGCATTGGTAACATTGCATACACAAAGCTAATTGGCAGCAAAAAAGCGGTGCAAAGGTACAAAATCCAATACAAAATCGGAATTTTTTTCGAAAGAAAGAACACAAAAGTGTCTTTTAAATATATAAGCAACAGTAGAATTGTACCACAAATGACCGCTATGCCCCATCCACGAACACTATCCGGCGAGGCAACAAGCCATGCTGCAACAAGTGGATACAGCACAACGACATAGCGCACAAAGTTAATAACCGTAATACTCGATAGCTCGGTGGCAACACCTGTCTGCGATATCCACTCGGTAATGGTATGCAACGAGTAGAACCATGCCACAAAAACACCCACCAAGAGTAGCGTTACAAGCGAAAGCATGGAGGCCAGCATACTACCATATATTGGAGCATCGGCCCCAAGTCCCAGGTCAGCGATACGCACACACACCAACGCAAGCATGATAACACCCACGATGATTGCAGCAACCTTAAAGTAGCTCAACGGAAGCTCGCCACCCTCGTTAGCCATGCGACGCTCACTATGCACACTGAAGATATCGCCCCAGATAGCACCAATAAAACCCCACGAACTGAGCAACATATGCAGATACAATACCAGCGATACTACGATAAGCAGCTGATAGATTGTTGTATAGGCAAACGAAGGTTCTAAGGCCATGACCACATCAGGCTCGATACGCACTGTACCGGAGCCAAAAATATCATCAGGCGTAGCGGCACGATAACCACCCTCAAATATTGGGTCGCCCGACATAAGACGTGAGTTACGACCAAATATCTCATGGGGCTTCACCACATCGTAGCCAGCCCCCTGATATGCCTCTATGGTCGATAGTCTACTCATTTAGATTGCGGTTTAGTGTTACACGTATTGTTGTTCCCTTGCCAATCTCGGAGCGTACCACAGCGATACGGCCACGATGATACTCCTCGATAATACGGCGACTCAACGATAGTCCCAAGCCCCAACCACGTGTCTTAGTGGTGAAACCAGGCTCAAAGATACGAGTCCAATTGCTCTTGGGGATACCCTTGCCCGTATCGCTAACCTCGACAAAGACACTATTATCGGTCTCGCCCACAGTGACCTCTATTGATCCCTGACCCTGGAGTGCATCGAGCGAGTTCTTCATAAGATTCTCGATGACCCACTCAAAGAGTGCTGAGTTGATAGGAGCCTCAATTGGAGCTATGGCCAAGCCGTTATACGTAAGTGTCACATTGCGAGGCACACGACGACGGAAATACAGCACCGTATCGCCGATAACCTCGTTGACATTCATCATCGTAAGCTGTGTCTCAGAGCCAATCTTCGAGAAGCGGTCGACAATCTTATTCAGGTGGACAAGATCTTTAGACATCTCATCTACGGCCATCTGGTCGACAGGCTGGCTACGCAGATACTCTATCCAACCAAGCAAAGATGATGTTGGCGTGCCAAGCTGGTGTGCAGTCTCTTTAGCAAGGCCTACCCATACACGATTTTGCTCGTTCTGCTTGGTAGAGCGGAAGGCGATATAGGCAAACACCGCAAAGATGGCGATGATGATAAGCTGAACATAGGGAAAAAAGGCCAAGGCCTCACTATGCGCACTTGAGACAAGTGTCGAGTAGTCGGTAGTGCCATAGTAGATGGTAAAGCTCATCGGCGGGATGAGATAAGTCACCGTAATAGGCTTGTTATTGCGGCTCATCTCCATAATCTCGGCACGTAGACGCTCAGGATTGTTGGTAATCTCCTTAGGTAAGTTAGATACCAGCGGTAGCAACGTATCATCGGCAATGACCAATGGTACGGTGGTATGCTCGGCAAGTTTATTAAGCAGCTCGGTGTTGTAGAAGAGGTATCCCGATGACTTTGACGAACGCAGGATATCCTCCCACATCTCCACAGCATTATGCTCCGAAGCACGCAACTGCTCTATGGCCAACTCATCCTCGTGACGCATTGCCGCAGAGATTGTCCACGTGTAGTATATCGACAACGAAGCAAGCGCCAAGCCAATGATGATGACTATGGTGTGACTGCGTGTCGAGAAAAATCCACTTCGGAATATGTTACGGCCAAGATTCATCTACCCCCCCCTCAACGCAAAATTTTAGTGCATCGACAGATTCTGCTCACGAAGTATGCGGTTGTACTCTTCCGAGTTAAGAATAAGGTCGATAGCCTTGTTTACGGTCTCATCTTTGATTACAGCATTCTCAGTCGCTCCCTCGTTATATGCAAAACGGGTGAGAATCTCTGCGATGAGCATATCCTCAATCTCACGACGGTAGGTCTGCATGTTAGAGAGCTTATCATCTTTGATGAGTGTGCCGAATCGCTTAACCTCCTCACGCAGAGCCTCATCATAGAGATCCCTCTCGAGAGCCTCCTCCAAGCTCTTGAGCGCACGACGGCTCTCAGACTCGTAGTTCACCTCCTTGCCCTCGATAAAGCGAGTGAAGTCGGCATAGTCCTCATCCGTAAGGCTGAAGGTGCGAACATCTATCTTGTCGTTATGATGCTTACGCATATACTCATCGACCCACTCATTCATATAGTTCATCGCATAGAGCGTAACAGCAAAGCGACTGTAGTACTTAGGTTCAAGCTTCACATCGGGGACAATACCTCCACCATCATAGACCTTACGACCACCACGTGTCTTAAACTCTGAAATCAATGAGTCCGGCACCGTAGCTACACTACCATCGCTATTGCGTGATGAGTAGTCGTGAGCCTGGATACAACGTCCCGAGGGGATGTAATACTTCTCAGAGGTGTACTTCAGGTAGCTGTTGTAACCCACATGGGCGGTACTCTGCACAAGACCC
>JAZNQJ010000073.1:0-4154 GCA_045590115.1 Alistipes sp.
CCAACAGGTCTCTCCTGTTCGGCATTCTCCTCCTCTTGCACTGGTTGCTCCTCTGTAGGCTCCTCCTTGACAGTCTCAGCCACATCCTCAACGACTGGCTCAGCCTCCACCACAACTTCAGGCTCCTCTGCTATTGGGTCATCACCCGTAAGGCCTAAGAGCGCATCTATATCGAGGGCATCGTCGAAGGCGTCACCCACCTCATCGTGCTCCTCAACATCAACAGTAGCAACTACGGGGGGCACCTCCATAGCCACCTTCTCAACTGGCACTTGCATAGATTTTGCAACCAACTCCTCGGGGTTGTGCTCCACCTCTGCGGGCTTGTAGTCGAGTATTGCATCGTAGATATGTCGCAACTCCTCGAGCGCCATATCTCGCTCAATACGTGGAATCTCACCACCCTCTATCCAGCCATCCACCAATCGCTCTAAGCGCGACAGCTCCTCTTTCATTCTATTTAGTGCCATAATCGGGTAACTATATACATATATATACAACGTATCAAAGGTATAGAAAATTTGCTAAACTGCCAAATTTTACCCACAGAAAAAGAGCAAAGAGGAGTGATGAGTGAGACAACAATGAGGTCGTGTCTCCTCAACGGAAAAACACTCCTAATGGCTAATTTCTCATTTGTCACACTTGTAACACTACTACCCACCCATGTGACAGTGCGACAATGTAACAACAGGGGATTAGTCCGAAAACCCTATGTAGAGCAGATACTTACAGCGTCATTCTAAGCGTAGCGAAGAATCTGGCAATCGGTGCGATAGCACCTATCATCCCTCTTTGCTCTTTCATCTCTAAAAAAAACTGCCCGACTCTTGCGAGCCGAGCAGTAGAGATATTGCACACTAAGCATTACTTTTTTGCATACTCAATCTTTGCCTGGTAGATGTTGGTACTACAGAATAAACGGAAATCCTTTGCTGTGATTACACAACATGGGTTAGAAGATGATAGTGTCACCTTAGCATTGTCCAACTTACTAAAATCTATTGATGGATTTTCCGCATCGCCCACTACGTAAGGAATAGTAACATAAGCACCAGATTCTGATGCCGAAGAATTCTTAGTGCCGGCATACATGTAACATCTATTATAATCACCCGCAGCAGTTGCTCCGGTGCAAGCGGCAACAGAGGGCGTAGTATCTACATTATCTGGCATATGGAACGCAGGCGATATAATACATCCTAACGCACCATTATCAACTCTCAAATACGACCCCTTATCCGCTATTTTTTTATACGTCCAATCACCATAGTCTGCCGAACGCCAGTCGGCGTGGTATGGCAGACCTGTGAGCCATAGGTTGTTGGTTGAGTATACCTTCTTGCCATTAACAACGATAAAGGCCTTGATGCCTGTCTTCTCGCCCCATACGGTTGAGTATGATGGGTTAGATATCATGCTAAAGGCGTTATTGCCCTTATCCCACGATACCTGACCTGCAGAGTAGGTATAAGTAGCACCATCGACCTCGTAGCCAAGATCGGTAATCATTGCGTCCTGAACACCAGCGTACGATGAAGCGCAGTTCTCTCCATTCTTACCCGTAACAAAGAAGATGTCTGTATTAGCGCACTTGTTAGCTGTTGCTGAGTCGCCAGCGAGATAGTAGCTATACGATGACTTAGCACCAAGCGTAACCGAAGGTGTCGACCACTCGATATTTACACGTGTTGTTGTGCCACGCTCAAAGGTCTTGCCGTTGTAGGCCTTAGAGCATACGTTGCCCGAAGCATCGGTAAGCGTAACAACATAGCCCTCCGACATATCGAGGTCGGCAGGTAGCGAGAAGAAGAAGCCATCAGCCGATGGGGTCTCTACCTCGTATAACAACACTGTAGCAGTGCCATACTCTATAGTGTCATCTGCATAGTTGTATGTGAAATTAGCAGCAAGCGACTTGCCTGTGTAGCTCTTAAACTCTGCCTTAGAGAGCGACTGCACGCCACTTACCGCAACATGAAGAAGCGAGTTTACGGGCTTGAACTCCATCTCAGGGTCAGTAGAGTCCACACCCTCAGCCTTAGCCACAAGCATCGCAACATCGTTGCCTAGTTGGTTGTCAAGGTCGAATGTTACCTTAGCATCGTTGATGTTTGATGATGGATAAACAGCATAGTAGGTATCCACCTCAGCTGCAGGATACTCTGTACCCACAAAGCGGATATTATCACGACCCGATGATGTTGCCTGCATATCGGCTTTGAAGCCAGCCTCAGACTCCACACGAATCTTGTCGCCCTCGACCCAGCTTACCTCGTTGAACTTATCGCCACTGATGGTTACACGTGTATCATCCAATACAATCGAGGCATTGAGTGCGAATGTCTCGTTGGTTTGCATTTCGTTGGTTGTCATCTCCTTCGAACAACCCACTGCGGCAATAGCTGCCAAAGCAATTAAAATCTTTCTCATAACTGTGAATCGTTTTCGGTGATTAGTCCATCTCAGAGCCTTCGCCACCATCACCATAGTCGCTGCCGCTACCAATACCGCTGAGCGAGAAACCCTGCTCAACTTCAATCTCAACCACCTCAATCTCGGGGGCAGAATAGAATCTCTTATTAACCATATCCTAATGAATTTAATTATTCTCCAAAAAGCGCCTCTAATTATGAATATTAAAGGCGGGCAAAAGTACCAATATTTTCGTGGTATTCAAATATTTTTTTCGTTTTTTCAATGAACCCTTACTTTTTTATTATGTATATCACAGGGTTATGCGCAGGCATGGGCATTATGCGTGCGTGCGCGAAAATCTGAGCAAAAGTAACATCTTTTTCTGCCATTCAAAATAAATTTCAACAAAACGGCACTATTTTAGATTATAAAGAAGGAAAGGGAGGAAGGTTAGGAAAGGAAGATTAGAGAGATTAAGGAGAATAGGGGAATTAAGGAGGTTAAGAAAATCACTAAACTCACTAAACTCCCTAAATTCATTAATCAGCCCACCACCCTCTTTCATGTCAGAGTGGTGCTAATTTGCCGCCGATACTACATCAATCACAGAGTAGGACTTTCATGTCAGAAGGGGTTAGATGTGGTCTCGATTAAGAGAAAGGGGGGATGGGACATACTGACGTATTTCCCATTCGCCCTTTAGATTGAGAGGCCGCAGATGACCCCTTATCACATGAAAGATTTCGTGTCAGAAGTGTGCCGAGTGCCACACTCGGCAAAAATGCCGCCGATGGGTAGTACTTGACGTACGTCCCATTGGTGGCATTTTTTGTTAGGGGCCGCAATCGACCACTTATCACACGAAAGAGAGTTCGTCGAGGGCAATGTAGAGGGGTGTATTCGCCCCATACTCGCCCACATCGGTAGTCTCAATCATAACGCTCACACGATCATAATCCTTGCCAAGAGAGGTAAGGTCAAAAATATCCCAATGAGTAGCCATAAGCTGCTTGCCATCACGATAGTCTACCACATAGCACTCCACCTTACCAATCTCCTTATCGCCCTTATGCGAGGTGAAGACAACCTTAAGGTAGTCGCCATCAGTAAAGGCACGTGCAAACGAGTTGATATCCTCGTTGGTAATTGAGGCATAGGTATATGTGGTAAGGTTAAGGCGCACGCTGGTAAGCACATGGTCGCCCTTAAGCACTATGTCGCAAGGCTCGTTATAGCTATCGTAGTAGTAGATGAGCGCACTCTTGCCATGCGATGGCGAGGTATTGTAAACGGCATACTGGTTCTCATAATGGCCATTGGCGGGGTCGTTATCGAACTTTTTAGTCAGCGCAAAGCCACCCCAATAGCCGAACTCCTCATTATAAAAATATTCAAACTCAAATTCATCGGTCGCGTAGCCATACTTAAAGTCGCCATCGAACTCAGGCTCGAAACTCTCGACATATACACGAGGCTTAACATCATCGACCCACTCAGGGCCACATGCAGCAAAGGCAACGAGTGCCAAAAGCAAAACAATTCTCTTCATATTTAAGGTATGTTCTATAAATTAGTAAATAAGTTATACGCTTTCGGCAGACTCTTTTTCGGTCGCTTTTGAATTTATTGTGGTATATTTCTGATTTTTCCTCAGTTACAATGCTCGCATTGCGCCATCATAATAAATAAGAAATATCCTCACAATAATCTTCAAAATCAACTCGACCTAATTTATA
>JAZNQJ010000074.1:0-18589 GCA_045590115.1 Alistipes sp.
GATACCTGCTGCTCGCTACCCCTCAGGCTTATCACACCCTCGAGCTTACCATCGGCAATCTTACCATTAAACTCACCATAACCATCATAACGTGCCAAAAGATTGAAATTACCCTCTCTATCGATGTGTCCTGAATAGTAATCCTTGTCCTTGTCTTTTTCATCGCCAATAAGGACAAACATATTGTCTTCGCCACTACTATCGATGTAGACACTCGCCTGAGTGGGCTTGCCATCAATCTCACCGATAAACTTCGGACACTCAAACATATTACCACTCCTATCGTAGAGTTCAACCCTGCGAAGTGCATATTTGTTCCAGCCCCATGACTGAATGAATTTTACCACGCAATTATCGAAAGTACGGAAGCCATTACCGGTAAGCATCATCTTATACTCACCGCTCTTAGTGTCGTATGACAGAAGATATTGATTTTCGGCAGCAGGGTTTCTGAATACATTATAGTAGCCCATGAGCTTAAACTCGTTACATGGCTCAACGAGACCTTTGTCCGATGGTGGCATAAAAGCTGAGAAGCCATCCCACTTACCGACAGTGCGATCAGGAGTGTAGGTAACCTGCTCCATAGCACCACTCTTAAGGTCGTATCTAAAGAGGTATTCATCGAAGTTACTTAAAAAGCTATTGAGATAGAATACCTCCTGACGTGTGCCATCGTTGTAGTAGGCATAGTTAAGGTTGTTGACCAACCACTGCTCTGCACTATTGGTTTTTGCTGAGTCGCTGTTACAACCACCGACCAAAAGGGTTACAAGAGCTGTTGCAAATAGTAAAATACGTTTCATATGCATCTATTTAAGGTATATTGATTTCTAAGTGATAGCATTGGCACTTTCGCCTGTGATGAAACAAGGTTACGAAATTCTGCACCGAAAAGCAAACTTTTGCCGAGAATAATTATTTGAGAAGGAGGTTTGAATTGTAGAGAGTTCAAAGACAATTAGGACTATTGCTCCTAATCACACAAGTCACAAGGAGATCTTCGGCATAAACTCTTTTCGTTTTTACGATAAATTTCATACCTTTGCCATATGAAACTGACATTTTTGGGTACGGGAACATCGCAGGGAGTGCCTGTAATTGGCTGTCGCTGCAAGGTATGCCAATCGACAGATAGTCGTGATGCGAGGCTGCGCACCTCGGCACTTATCGAGGTCGAGGGTACAACCATCGTCATAGATGCTGGCCCCGACTTCCGACAGCAGATGCTACGCTGTGGGCTACGTAGGCTCGACGCAATACTGCTTACGCACGAGCATAAAGACCATACCGCAGGGTTGGATGATGTGCGTGCATTCAACTTTGTGGACTTCCCCGAGATACACCCCATGCATATCTATGCTAACCATAACACCCTTAGCACTATAACTAAGGATTTCGACTATGCCTTTGCCCAGAATAAGTATCGTGGTGTGCCTGTTATCGAGCTTCATGAGATATCGGCACAGGAGAGCTTCATGGTGGGCAATGCTGCGGTTACAGCTATTGAGGGTAGCCATTCGGATAGATTCCGAGTATTAGGCTACCGCATAGGCAAGTTGGCATATCTTACCGACTTCAACGCCATAAGCAGTAGCGAGCTACGTAAGCTTGAGGGCGTAGATACATTGGTAATAAATGCCCTACGCTGGACGGAGCATAGCTCACACTTCTCAGTGAGCGAGGCTCTTGAGGTTATCAGCAGTGTAGCACCACGACGTGCCTACCTCACGCATATGTCCCATGAGATAGGACTCTACAACGAGGCTCAGGCAAAGCTACCCACAGGCGTAGAGTTTGCCTATGATGGGCTTACCATCAATATTGATTAATATTAATAATATATATTATGAGTAAAGGTCTTAACGGAAAGGTTGTCGTAGTCACCGGTGCCTCATCAGGCATTGGCGAGGCTATGGCACGTGAGTATGCCAAGATGGGCGCAAAGGTGGTTATGGCAGCCCGTCGCGAGGCAGAGCTTAGCCGCATTGCTGGCGAGATTAGAGCCGCAGGTGGCCAAGTAGAGTACTTAGCCTGCGACGTGGTCAAGGAGGAGGATTGCCGCCACCTCATTGAGCATGCCGTAGAGAGCTACGGAGCTATCGACGTAATGATATGCAACGCTGGATTGTCTATGCGTGCGTTATTCGACGATTGCGACCTTAGCGTGTTGCACCGTCTTATGGACGTAAACTTCTGGGGTACAGTAAACTGTACTAAGTATGCACTACCATGGCTACAGAAGTCTCACGGCTCATTGGTAGGCATATCTTCAGTTGCGGGTATTCATGGTCTACCTGGCCGTACAGGCTACTCGGCATCGAAGTATGCCATGACAGGCTTCCTCGACACCATACGTGTTGAGAACCTTAAGAAGGGTGTTCATGTGATGACCGCCTGTCCAGGCTTTACGGCCTCTAACGTGCGCTTCTCGGCACTTACGGCCGATGGCTCACAGCAGGGCGAGACACCACGCAACGAGGCTAAGATGATGACCCCCGAGCAGGTGGCTCACATCGTAGCACGTGGCATACGTCGCCGCAAGCGTCTCTGCCTCATGGAGTGGGAGGGACGTGGCACGCACCTTCTCAAGAAGTTCTTCCCAGGCCTGGTAGATAGGCTCTTTTACGCCGTAATGGCCCAGGAGCCTGACTCGCCACTGAAGTAGGTGGGTTCAATAATGAATGTGATTATGAGATTATAGAGAGTAGGACAATTAAGATGGTTGCGGACAACCTCTGATACCCTACCTCGTAATGGTCCTATTGGTCTTAATGGTCCTAAAAAATCAGGGAGACGTTTTACTGCGTCTCCCTGAACTTTTTTTTAACAACTCACCGACGGCCACTACTTTATAGTTAGCTCATCGAGCAACCACTCGGCACCCGCAAACTTCTCAATAACAAAAAGCACATAGCGGATATCTACGGCGATGGTGCGCTGAAGCTCAGGCTCGAAAGCCACATCTCCCGACATAGCCTCCCAATTACCATCGAACGCAAGGCCAATAAGCTGACCCTTAGCATTAAGCACAGGCGAGCCGGAGTTACCACCCGTAATGTCGCAGTTTACGAGGAAGCCCACAGGGAGGTCGCCATTCTTATCGGCATAGCGGCCATAGTCCTTAGCGGCATAAAGCTCCTTGAGACGCTCAGGAACGGTAAACTCCACAGGGTTTGAAGGATCCTCCTTGGCCATAACACCCTCGAGCGTAGTATAGTGGTTGTAGACAATGCCGTCGGCAGGGCTATATGGAAGCACATTACCATAGGTTAGGCGGATGGTGAAGTTAGCATCCGATGCCCACGCCTTGTCGGGCTGCATCATCATCAAGCCCTTGATATAGAGGCGGTGACCCTCAGCATAGAGTGCCTCAGCCTTCATCACATTAGGCACAATCTCACGATAGAGGCTTATGACAGATAGCGCAAGCTCGTAGAGAGGATCTGCCTGCAAGGTGTCGTTGAACTGCTCAGGAGCAATACCACGAATCTTGTCCAACGATGAGAAGAGGGTATTGTCGTAGAGCCAATCTACATAAGCATCACTATTGCCACCAAACTCGGCATCAATCTTCTCATATATCGATGGCAACATATCGTTGTTCTCCCTGTAAATCTGGAACATACGCTTTGCCACAGCACGATCGGTCTCAAGGTCGAAGTTCTTGAAGAACAGCTCAACATCGCCATCGTTAAACATCAGCTGCAGAATCTCTACCGACTGCAGGAATGCCTCTGAGAGATACTGAAGCGTAGCATTCTCCTTGCGTGCCTCACGCTGCGAACGCTCTATGAGGCTTAGAGCATCTATAAAACGCTCCTCAGGGAGAGTATTCTTCTCTGCCCATGCCTGGAACTCAGCCTCCTGAGCCGCCTTCTTATCTCTTACCTTGAGCTTCTCGATGCCTCGTGACATGCCTATAGAGTTCTTCCAATAGTTTGCCGACTGAGCATACTTAGAGTCATACTTGATACGTACTGCCTGGTCGGCATCCATAAACTCACGCAAAATCTGCTGACGCTCGCCACGAATGTAGATGCGCTGAGGGTTATCCACCTCGAGCATATAGTCAATCTCGTATGATGTCATGTAGCGCTCGGTAGAGCCTGGGAAGCCCATGATCATGCCGAAGTCGCCCTCCTCAACACCATTGAGCGAGATGTCGAGCCACTTCTCAGCCTTGTAAGGCACATTATCCTTAGAGTACTTTGCAGGGCGGTTGTCCTTGCCGGCATATACTCGGAATATCGAGAAGTCGCCTGTATGACGTGGCCACATCCAATTGTCGGTGTCGCCACCAAACTTACCGATAGACGATGGAGGAGTACCCACCAAGCGGATGTCGGTATATACCTCATATACAAATGCAAAGAACTGATTGCCACCGAAGAACGATGGGATGATAACCTGCATGCCAGGATACTTGCCCTCAAGCTCAGCAATCTTAGCCGCCTTATTTGTAGATACAGCCTCATCATACTCCTCCTGAGCAGCGGTTGATGGGATGTTACCCACCAGGTCGGCAGTAACGTCAAAAATATGACGCACGAAGCGTACCGAGAGACCCTCAGCAGGAAGCTCCTCGCCATTGTTCTTAGCCCAGAAACCATCCTTGAGGTAGTCATGCTCCACGCTTGAGAGCTTCTGGATAGCGTCGTAGCCACAGTGGTGGTTGGTAAAGAGCAGACCCTCAGGCGACACAATCTCGCCTGTGCAGCCACTGCCAAACACCACGATAGCATCCTTCAACGATGACTTCTCAGCCGAATAGATATCCTCAGCCTTGAGCTTGCAGCCCTTCGACTTCATATCCTTGCTGTTCATCTTCTTGATATATGGCAACAGCCACATACCCTCATCGGCGATTGCTGAGCAGGTGATAGACACAGCAACCAAGAGTGATAATAGTTTACGCATAGATTTTATAGTTTTAAGTTTGTTGTTATCTTTAGCGACAAAGATATGAAAAAATTTTGTGCTACATGCAATTTTTTACACATATTATTGTATATTTGTAGGCATAAATCAACACTTTTTATCTATATGTCTATGGACAACATACTAAGTATTAGTCATGTCTCGAAGAGCTACACCGGACATAAGGCCCTGGACGATGTCTCGCTCGACGTGCCTCGTGGCTCTGTCTATGGTCTGCTTGGCCCTAATGGTGCGGGCAAGACCACCCTTATACGCATTATCAACCGCATTACGTTTGCCGACACAGGACGTGTGATGCTCGATGGTCGTGAGATTACCACCGACGATATCTTCCACATCGGCTATATGCCTGAGGAGCGTGGACTCTATAAGAAGATGCGCGTTGGCGACCAGGCGATATTTTTCGCCCGCCTCAAGGGACTCAACAAGGCTGAGGCCGTAAAGCGTCTCAAGGCCTGGTTTGAGCGTCTCGGCATCGAGGATTGGTGGTATCGCAAGGTCGAGGACCTCTCAAAGGGCATGGCGCAGAAGGTGCAGTTTATCGCCACCGTAGTACACGAGCCTAAGCTCCTAATCTTCGACGAGCCATTCTCGGGCTTCGACCCTATAAATGCCAACATCCTCAAGGAGGAGATCTTGGGATTGCGTGATCGTGGCGCAACAATCATCTTCTCGACCCACAACATGGCCTCGGTAGAGGAGATTTGCGACCATATTACACTTATCAACTCATCGCGCAATGTGCTTACAGGCTCTGTCGAGCAGATACGTCGTGAGGCTGGCGGCAATATGTTTGAGCTTACCTACCGACCTACAACCCAAGAGCTTAGTACCTCGCTTGGCGAGCTTGCCACAATCATCGGCGAGAGTCGTGGCGTGGTGGGAGGATACACCGCAACAAAGATTCACATCGCCCGCAACGAGGATGTGCGTGAGGTAATACGACGTGTTAACGAGAGCTGCGAGCTACGCTCCCTGAGCGAGATGATGCCCTCGATGAACGATATATTCATTCGTGCCGTAAATGGCACACTATAACAGAGTTGCACTATGAAAAAGATATGGTTAGTAATCGCTCGTGAGTTCTCGGAGCGAACCCGCAAAAAGTCCTTTATCATCACCACTCTGCTCATGCCTGTGTTCATGATTGGACTGATGATAGCACCCTCGCTGATGATGCTCTACGGTGGCAGCGACCTTCGCCAGATAGTTGTAGTAGATAAGTCGGGGCAGATTAACGAGAAGCTAACAGCCTCCGAAGAGGTGACATTCGACTACCAGCCACAGCTCTCAAAGGAGGAGGCATGCAAGACATACAATGCCGAGAGTGGCATCTTTGGCGTGCTATATATCGGCGAGGAGCCTGAGGCACAGGGTGGCGTACAACTAATCACCAACTCGCCCTCATCGCCTATGCTTGAGGATGTTATCACATCGCAGATTGCAACAATCATCGAGCGTGACAAGCTCAAAAACCGCTACAACATCGACAACCTCGACCAGATGCTTGCCGACGTGGCCACAAACATCGAGCTGCAGACCTTTGAGAACGATGGTACGGGCGACGTGGAGTCTATGGAGAGTGTCTCTACGGGCATCAACTACATACTCGGACTTGTGCTTGGCATGATGCTCTACATGGTTATCATCCTCTATGGTCAGATGGTGCTTACCTCGGTTGTCGAGGAGAAGGCGAGTCGTGTTCTCGACGTGATGGTAACGAGCTGCTCGCCCTTTGAGCTTATGATGGGCAAGATCTTCGGTATCGCCTCAGTAGCCCTGACACAGATTGGCATCTGGGCATTGCTCATCGTGGGAGCCTCTAAGTTCCTTATACCATCGCTCTTTACGCCCGATGTGGCAGCATCCAACGATGTTATGATGCAGGCCGTATTAGGCACTCTTGGCAACACAGGATATATGACCTCGCTGGTGGTCTACCTTACGCTCTTTATCTTGGGTGGCTTCCTGCTCTACGCCTCGCTATATGCCGCAGCAGGCTCTGCCGTAGACTCGGTGCAGGATGGTCAGCAGTACAACACCATAATCATGATGCCTATCATCCTGGCACTCATCGTGATGATGTCGGTATTCAACGATGCTAACTCCCCTATCGCATTCTGGGCTTCGATGATACCATTCACCTCACCCATTGTGATGATTGCCCGCATACCTTCCGGCATCCCAACGTGGGAGATTATAACCTCTATAGCCATCCTCTACGCCACATTTATCTTCACCTCATGGCTCTCGGCAAAGATCTACCGCATAGGTATCTTCATGCATGGCAAGCGTCCATCGTGGCGAGAGCTTGGACAGTGGATAAGGATGAAGTAGACAATTAGTAATGAGTAATTAGTAATACCACTATACCTATGTCAATATTTAGCAAGCTTTTTGGTGGCAAGTCTAAGACACCTACCTACAAGTGTGACTCACTCACAATCAATGGCGTAGAGCTGAAGCTCCACTTCTATGCCCATGCTTCGATAGCTATCGAGTATGGCGAGCGTTGGATATACGTAGACCCTGTGATGGGCAATGCCGAGTATGAGAAGCTCCCCAAGGCAGCAATGATACTTGTGACACACTCACACTACGACCATTTCGACATGGCAGCCATCGAGACCATCTACACCTCTGAGACGCAGATTTTGTTGGACAAGACCTCAGCCGAGGGCTTTCAGGGCAACTGCTACACCATGCTTCCAGGGGCTACTGCCGAGCCTTTCCGAGATATCAAGGTGGAGGCCGTAGCTGCCTACAACACCTCGGAGCATCAGCTGCAGTTCCACCCCAAGGAGCGTGAGGATTGCGGCTATGTTATCACCCTCGACAACGCTGTGCGCATCTACATTTCGGGCGATACTGAACCTACCGACGAGTTGCGTGCATTGAAGAACATAGACATAGCATTTATATGTGTAAATCAGCCATATACCATGACTCCTGAGCAAGTCTGCGAAGCTGTACGTGCCATAAAGCCAAAGATCTACTACCCATATCACTATGGCCAGGTAGATGAGCCTACCGACGTGGAGTCTCTGGCCGAGATGCTCAAAGGTGAGTGCGATGTCCGCATCCGACCACTCGCATAGCAGATTTAGCATAACCAGCTTAGGGCGCAGGTTAGGGTCTCTACCTGCGCTCTTGCTTCTTGTACCCCTTGTTGCTGGCATCATGCTCCACGAGAGCTTGACACTCACATGGGGAATCGCCATCGCCATATATGGCATATCACTCCTCTGCTCGTTTGCACTCCGTAGCAGAGGCTATGCACCTCTCTTTATCATCTTGGCGATGTTCTTCACAGGATATATATGTGCCGAGCTTGGCAGCCTACACTGCGACATACCCTACGATAGAGAGTTAGAGCTTGTTGTCGAGGTCGAGAGCGTACCTGTAGATAGGGACAACTACCGCTCAGCGGAGGGGCGCATCACAGCATGGAGCGAAGATAGCCTATGGCATAAGGCCGATAGTCGTGTGATGCTATGGCTACGTAGCGACTCCATAAACGAGGGCGACAGGATAGGGCTATGTGGCACACTACGTGAGCGGATGTCGAAGTTTGAGCCATACGATAATCTACTACGTAAGCGAGGCTTTGTAGGTAGTGTAGGCGTAGATAGTGGCACTATTAGTGGCGTGGAACACTCCTCCACAACGCTACATAGCAGGGCTGTGCGCCACTTGGAGCAGTATATGCGTGATAGTATGTCGTATGCCACCGCCGAGGCCATGGTTGTAGGCTCTCGCCGCATGATTACCCCGGAGCTACGTGAGGCATACTCCCACACAGGCCTTGCACACCTTATGGCCGTATCGGGACTCCACATCGGCATAGTGCTTCTTGTTGTAGGGTGGCTACTGCGCCCTATGGTCATCATTCATCGAGGCCTGATACCCTACAACCTACTTATCATCGTTGCGCTATGGGTATACGCCATAATGAGCGGAGGCTCTGCCTCGGTGATGCGTGCAGCATTGATGTTCAGCGTGTTGCACCTATCTACCATACTCTCCCGCAACCCCTACTCGCTCAACACCCTTGCAGCGGTGGTCATCTGCATGCTTGTATTCGACCCCAACTACCTCTACGACATCAGCTTTCAGCTATCGGTAGTCGCCGTAGCGGGTATCGTAACATGGGGAGTGCCTATGCTTAGAGCCTTAAACATAGGGCGAAAGCCTGTATCGTGGCTATGGTCTACGATTATTATCTCGGTAGTGGCCACTCTGTGGACAATGCCCCTTGTGTCGCATACGTTTGGAGGTATCCCCATCGCAAGCATCGTAGTAACACCCTTAGCCATGATTACAGCATACCTTATTCTTGGCTTCGGAATATTAACACTAATCCTCCCATCGACTGTGGCTCAACCCTTTGCATGGTGCATGGAGCGTAGCGCATGGCTTCAAAACATGGTCGTGGAGCGTGCCTCATGGTGGCCATATGCATCGTTGGACTATAGGATGACTGAAGGCGAGGTAGTCATAATTTATGCCCTAATAGTGTTAATAACCTTGGGTATATGGTGTTTTAAACCGAAAAAAGTGGTAACTTTGTCGGAAGATGACCTCGAATAGCAACATAGACCTCGAGCTACTACGCAGCGCTGAGCTTCGTAGCGCCATCGAAGAGTACATAGAGTGTGACCCAAGTCAGGTGGCACTCAAGCGAGGCATTCCCTCGAGCGCCATCGTTGCCACACAGGTCAAGTATCTGCAACGCGCCCGCCGCAAGCTACCATCGCTATATGAGGCACGCTGTGTCATTCCACCACGAGCCTTCGAGCAGTGTTCGAGCGAGGAGTCTGCCCAGCGCAAGAGGCTTGAGGGAGGCTCGGTCTTGGACCTTACCTGTGGTCTTGGCATCGATAGCTTAGCCCTTGCACGCCGCTTTAAGCGTGTTGTGGCCATAGAGCGTGATGCGGCGTTAGCCGACGTTGTACGATACAACCTTGAGCTACTCAAGGTAGATAATATCGAGGTTGTCACCGCCTCGGCCGAGGAGTATGTGGCGCAGTGCAACGAAGAGTTCGATTGGGTATTTGTCGATCCTGACCGCCGCTCGGAGAGTGGTGCTAAGATGGTCTGCATGGAGGATTGCTCGCCTAATGTCTTGGCGCTTATGCCTAAGCTACGCAGCATAGCACGTCGTGTGGCCATCAAGCTCTCGCCGATGTTTGACTGCGACGAGGCCTTCCGCCTGCTATCACCCGCCGAGGTCGAGGTCGTAAGCGTTGGTGGCGAGTGCAAGGAGCTTAACATATATACCGAGGCCGAGCACAACCTACTGCGCATAGCACTTACGGGTGTTGGTGAGTGGACATTTAGCCCTGAGGATATGGCCTCAGAGCCTACCACCGAGGAGTTTACGCCCGAGGGGTTACACTTCCTGCACATCCCCGACGTGGCACTGCAGAAGGCTCGTGTGGCGGTAGCAGCACTCAGCCCCTATGCCAAGATCTGGAGCAACAATGGCTTTGCCTTCTCGCACAAGGCTCTTGATGAGAAACTCCCCTGCCGTAGCTTCGAGATAGTCTCAATCCAGAGATATCATCCCAAGGAGCTTAAACGACACTATAAGGGTGTAGGCATCGAGATTTTCAAGCGTGACACACAACTATCGGTTGATGCCATACGCAAGGCTCTTGGCGCACGCCCAGGTAGCGAAAAGTGTGTGGCCATAACAACCATATGTGGTGTAAATTGGCTCATAGAACTAAAACCTTTGTAACCCATGTGTAACCATCGAGTCGAAGTTACAATCATAGGCTCAGGCAATGTCGCCGAGGCCTTTGCACGTGCCATTGCGGCATGCCCCACAATGTGCCTAAAGCAGATATTTGCTCGCAACGAGGCTCGTGGTCGCACGATTGCCGAGCAGTGTGCTACGCAGTGGAGCAACAACCCCGAAGAACTTGCCCCATCCGACATATATATAATATCGGTAAGCGACAGGGCTGTTGGCGAGCTTGCCTCGCAGCTTAGCTTTGCGCCAGGCTCTATAGTGACACATACCGCAGGTAGCGTGCCTCTTACGGAGCTACCCTCAAACGATACACACCGGGGCATCCTCTACGCTTTTCAGAGCTTTACCGCTGGTCGAGAGATAGAGTTTCGAGGCCTGCCACTCTTTATCGAGGCCGAGAGCGAGGAGGTATACAACGTGCTTGAGGCCTTTGGTCAGGCGTTGGGTTGCAGGGTTGAGCGTGCCACATCGGAGCGTCGCAAAGTTATACACCTCGCCGGTGTCTTTGTGAATAACTTTGTCAACCACCTCTATTCTATGGCGGGCGAGGTAATCTCCGAGGCAGAACTGTCGTTCGATACCCTACGTCCCCTAATCATGGAGACTGCCCTGAAGGCACTCGATAGTGGCAATCCCCGCTCGGTGCAGACAGGCCCTGCGGTGCGTGGCGACAGCGTAGTCATAGAGCGTCATCTGGAGATGCTCGGCGATGATAGTCTCAAGGCTCAGATTTATAAACTTTTAAGCGATAGTATATGGGAAACTTCAAAGAAGATATAGCATGCATCAAGGCCATCGTGCTTGATGTCGATGGTGTGATGACCGATGGTGGCATCATCCCTACGGTAGATGGCGACTTTGTACGTAGATACGATGCCAAGGATGGCTATGCCATTGCCTCAGCCCTGCGTGAGGGTCTAAAGGTGTGTGTAATCTCGGGTGGACGTGGTCGCATGCTCGAAAACCGCCTCACGATGCTTGGCGTTACACGCATGTACCTCAACTGCATGGATAAGCCTCTGGCCATGAGCGAGTTTATGACAGAGCATGGACTCAGCAAAGATGAGGTATTGTATATGGGCGATGATATCCCCGACTTAGAGTGTATGCGCCTTGTAGGTGTCCCCGTATGCCCCGCCGATGCCTGCATGGAGGTTATCGAGGCCTCACGCTATGTCTCGGAGTTCCGAGGGGGTCATGGTGCTGTGCGTGATATCATCGAGCAGGTTATGCGCTCACAGGATAAGTGGGCAAAAAACCTCAAGGGCGTACTCGGCCTACCAACACACTAACCAAGCATGGTGCTTAGCGATAATTCCTCATTATAGAGTGCTTTGCACCTGCATTACAAATTCCGCAATACTCGCCGCAACACCTTCGTTTATAGGGGCTTGAGAGTTTACATATATGCCCATTAACTGCTCCACACGATCTTTCGACTCGAAGTCCTTGAGTACGTGGGTCATCTTCTCAAACGTAAGGTGCTTGGCATTGGGTGCTGCCGCAACGATGCGTGTGCCATTATCTACCGACACCTGAATATCGTTGCCACCCGTAACAACGAGCATAGGAAGCTCACAACCACGTGCCAACGCCTCAGGGTCGTACTGCATGTTGCTTATCAAGAATGGCTGTACCACAGGGTGAAACAGCGAGAGTAGCTCCTTTGGGATATCCTTCTCAGCGACACTATCGCCACGCTTGAGTTTGGTAATTATCGTGTCAGCCATGAACATAAGACCCATATACGAGGGCATAAGCTGTGCCGAGAGCTGCTGACGCAGTATGACATCCATCGAGTAGCCAGGAGCGCAGAGCAACACCACGCCATCAAGCACAGCCTCTCTGCGCTGTGTTGCCACCACCAGCGAGATAAGTCCTCCCTCGCTATGTCCCGCCATCACCACACGTTTAAAACCCCTGCCACGCAGATAGTTAACACACTCTGCAGCATCATCCACAAAGTCATCGAACACCAAGCCAGGGATAAGCTCCTGGGCAATCACACTACGCCCTATGGCACGCTTGTCGTAGCGCAGCACAGCAAAACCACGTGCCACAAGCTCATCCGAGAGCAGCTTATAGCAATATGTGTTCAGGTTGAGTGCCGAGTTACCATTACGGTCGGTAGGCCCTGAGCCAGCGACAATAACAATAGCGGTATCGCTACTCGCTTCAGGCTCGGCAAGCGTAGCACTAAGATTACCCCACTTACACTCTATCTGAACATCTTGTTCTACGGCAGCCATAGCTACAACGCACACCAGCAGCATAAGGCTTGTTAGTATGAGTCTTCTCATAATCCACAGTTTAAAGGTCCATATCGACAAATGCGTCGTTTATCACCATGCTCAGGCGCTTGCCATCGAGGTGAGTATATATCTCTGTTGTCATGATGCTCTGGTGACCAAGCAACTCCTGTACCTCACGAATATTTGCACCACCCTCAAGCAGATGTGTGGCATAGGAGTGACGCAGTGTATGGGGGCTTATCTGCTTGGTTATACCAGCAATGTTGGCAGCACCACGAATGATGTTAAACACCATGACACGTGTCAGTGGCGTGCCACGATTGTTTAGAAAGAGTGTCTGCTCGGAGCTATGCTTGGGCTTGCGGAACTCCATGTATAGCTGAATCTTATCACGTGCCGCCGAGCTTACGGGGACTATACGTTGCTTGTCGCCCTTGCCCACAACACGCACATAGCCCTCGCCAAAGAACAGGTCGCTAAGGCGCAACGACGTAAGCTCCGATACTCGCAGTCCACATGAGTACAGCACCTCGACAATGGCACTATCACGACACCCCTTGGCGGTGTTAATGTCAAACGTAGCCAGCAGAGTGTCAATCTCCTCAACAGTAAGCGTATCGGGGAGCATACGGCTGGGCTTAGGCGACTTGATAAGCTCGGTGGGTAGCTGGCTGATATAGTCCTTGAAGAGCATGTAGTTATACAGGCTCTTGATACCGCTGAGGCGACGTGCCTGCGAAGCGCCACTACGTCCCTGGTCGTAGAGCCAGCCCAAGTACCTCTGGATCATCTGCGATGACACCTGCTCTGGTGTAACATCGTACCAGCGCAGGATGAAGTGCATAAACTCGTCATAGTCACGCACATAGGCATCTACACTATTGCTCGACAAGCGTTTCTCAAGGCGTAGATATCGCAGGTACTCAGCCTTAATTTTCTCCCACTTTTTAGCACTTTCTGCCATAATATCACTATCTTTGGCGTCGTTAAACGATGGCTCTACTTTACTTGTTAATTTTATTTTGAGGTAAAGATACAAAAATTTTACATAATATCACAACCTAACACCAATTTTATCAACGATGAAACACTATACAGAGCTAAGCCTTGAGTGTCACGATGCCGAGATGGCCGAGATTGCAACAGCCTTTCTGGCCGACTTCCCGTTTGAGAGCTTTGATAGCGAGAGTCTCGGGAAGCATACCCTGCTACGCTGCTACATAGATGCCGAGTGCTGGGAGGAGTGTCGTGAGGAGGCTCTACGTGTTGTTGCCGACTATGGTAAGGTTGTGGGCCAGAAGCGCATAGAGTCCGAGAATTGGAATGCCCGCTGGGAGGCTGAGAGCTTTCATCCCGTAAGCTTTGAGGCCGACAATCGAAGGGTTATCATACGTGCGCCCCACCACGCCGTAGAGTGTGATAGTAGCACCATTGACGTGGTAGTATCGCCACAGATGTCGTTTGGCTCAGGACATCACCACACCACACGCCTGATGTGTCGTAACATCCTGTCGCTACCCAAGTTAGGCAAGGCCTTAGACGTAGGCTGTGGCACAGGTGTACTATCAATCGTGGCACTAAAGTCAGTTGCCGAGAGTGTCGACGCTGTAGATATCGACCCATGGTCAACAACGAGTGCCGAGGAGGCTGTAAGGCTCAATGGCCTTGAGGGGCGTATGAGTGTTATCTTAGGTACGGTGGAGGCTATCGATGGTAGGTGCTACGACCTTGTGATGGCAAACATCAACCGCAACATAATCCTTAGCGACCTTGAGCGCTACGCCGCAGCACTTCGCAGTGGCGGATATCTAATCATAAGTGGCTTTCTTACACAAGACATTGAGTGCATAGTAGAGGCCACACAAAACTTTGGCTTTGAGACGCTTGCCACCATCGAGGAGGAGGGTTGGGTATCGCTCAAGCTACGCAAAAACTAATCTTCAAGCATGATTATCCTACCATCAGTCTATTTTGGCTCTACGGAGTATTGGACAGCCATCCTCAAGGGTGGCGACGATACGGTTATAGACCTCGGCGAACACTACGTGAAACGCTCGGAGCGCAACCGCACAGAGATAATGACCTCGGGGGGTGTCATGCAGCTATCTGCACACCTTCAGCATGCCAACCGCCCACGCCAGCCTATGCGCTCGATGCGTCTGGACTACTCCAAGCGCTGGCAGCATCAGCACCGCATAGCCATGGAGTCGGCATACCGCTCATCGCCCTACTACGACTACTATGCCGATAGGTTTGCACCCCTCTTCGAGCGTGAGTATAAATACCTCGTAGACCTCAACATGGCTGCCATGGAGCAGATATGTGCAATACTCAAGCGCCCCATGCCACGCATCTCTGAGAGCTACATAGAGGCTACGGCCGATGATATCGACCTACGAAGCAAACAGCCCGGAATATGTTTCCAGGCTGCACCATATGTTCAGGTATTTAGCGATAGGTTTGAGTTCGCAGCTCGCCTCTCGATTTACGACCTTGTGATGTGCGAGGGTACTTCGGCTAACGAGATACTCTTAGCGGGTCAATTCTAAGCTCTAACGAGTCACGATAGTCTCCTGTAGCATCCATCACTCGAATCATAGCCCTGCCATCAACACGCACTGAGTCAGCCTCATACACACAAAGGCTAACCTCACGAAGTGCCACCGTATCGCTCTGGATAAGGAGCATAGGGTTCTCTGCCGAGCAGTAGAGCTTGATGGTTTGCATCCCCTCGCAACGGCTCATCCAGCGACGCTCCGACAGATATATCGTAGGCTCATGCCTATTCCACAGCGCACGATAGAGATAGTAGACATCCTTGCGTGTGGTGTGGTCGTAGCACATCATGCCCGAGTAGCACATGCCTCCAGGGCGATACATCGAGGCGTAGTCGTACATATTATCGAGCCACACACCCCAGAAGATATCGGCCTCACGTATAAGTGCTGCATAACGCTCATGCATCTGCGTGCTGGCACGCTCGGGGCGGAACATAGCGCCACGCTCGGCACGCTGAACCACATCCACAACATGGTCTACGCACCCCTGCTCGCCGTAACATACACCATAGCGCAGAGTCTTAAACTTCTTATTGTCACTCAGCTGTCGGCTCCACACACGAATATCATCATAAGAGCCTTTAAGCCAGCCTATATCCTGACGCAATACCACAAGGTCGGTGATAAAGTTAATATCGCCATCGGCATTGCTGCACCCTACCGTAAGTCGTGAACGATCTATCGAGTGTGCAAGGGTGTTAAGCTCCTTGATGAATGGTATCACATCGTCGCCCTGCTTGTTTATTAGCGAGAATAGTCCCCACATAACCACCGAGGGGTGGTTATAGTTTTGGTAGACAATCTCCTTGAGCTGCTCCATAGCATTCTGCCTAAAACGCTCCGTAGGATAGTAGCATAGGTCGTTGAAGAGTGCCGAGTTGCGAGTAAAGGGGGTATCTATCCACACCATGACACCTCGCCTGTCGCACTCATCGTATAGAGCCTTGAGGTGTGGACCTACCACTGAGCGTAGGGCATTAGCACCCATATCCTCAATGTCGCCAAGGTCAGAAGTTAGCTCTTCGACCGACGATATTATGCCTCGATGCTCTCGGTCGTGAGTTAGGTTTACGCCCTGAACATCCACCGCCTTACCATTGATACACAGACGGTTATCGTTATTTATAGAGATAGCTCTAAATCCCGTCTCTACTGTCACCACATCGCTGGGGTTCTCCGTATTACCCACTATCGCCTCCACACGATACATCTTAGGTGAATTGAGGCTCCATAGCTCGGGGTAGTCGATGGTATATGGAAGTTCTATGGCCTGCTGCACATCGGCCTTACCCACCTTGGTACTATAGCGGCACACCTCGTAGCCATCCTCAGCCACAAAGCGTACGGTAACCTGGTGCGCACCATCATCCATAGGCGATAGATGTACCTTGACAACACCCGAGGCACGCTCCTCGCTCACTTCGTGCTGCTCGACAAGCACTCCCGATGAGGAGTAGAACGTAGGCGAGATGATGTTGCGGTTGGTCACTATAAGCTCCACATCACGATAGATGCCACCATAGGTGTTTAGGTCGGAGGATATCGGTAGTAGGTCGCTCTGCGGGGTATTCGACACCATCACCATTATCGAGTTGGTCTCGCCATAGCGCACCTTGTCGGTAATCTCAAACGTGAAGGCTGTGTACGCACCACGATGCTCACCCACATGCTTGCCATTGACAAAGAGGTTTGCCTCGCTGCTAACACCACCGAAGCGCAGGAACAGACGCTTGCCACGCAGCGTGCGAGGTATGACAATCTCTCGGCTGTATCGTGCCATAGCCTGTCTACACTCCACCTCGCTCCACACATGGGGCAACATGACCTGATGAGGCTTCGACTTAGGGTCGGTAGTAATATTAAACCTCCAGCCATCGTTTATGTCGAAGGTGCTACGCTCAGCGGGCTGCGAGGCCATAAGCGATGTGATGGTTAGGAGGAAAATTATGGTCAAAAGCTTTTTCATAGTAGACGTTTTATCGTTGCAAATATACGAATAAACAAAAAACATTGCTAACTTTGTGCGAAATTATATATTACTGACTGCTTAAACACTACTTGGTATGATTGATATTTTAGTTGCTATACTGCTTATCCTTGCCCTTGTGCTGGGCATTAAGCGTGGCTTTGTGGTGCAGCTCTGCCACCTCATAGGCCTCTATATGGCTATGTTGCTTGCGCCAAAGTTTGCCACCGAGGTAGGCATGCTTGTTATGGATGATGTGGGTAAGGCATATCTTGCCGGCTTTATCATCATCGTCGCCGCAGCACTTATCCTAATCTGGATTATCGCCCCCATCATACGAGCTATCGTGGTGTGGAGGCCTCTAAAGTTTATCGACGTACTGCTTGGCGGTGCGCTCAACCTTGTGACAATGACCATCATCATAGCTGCGTTATTCGCCATTTTTGACCGCATAAACATCGGCTCAAGCATCCATCAGGAGGCACTCCACGAGATTGTTGAGAACCACAACGAGGGAGATATCAAGGAGAAGGTCATGAACCTCGCCGAGGCTGAGGTTACGGATGAGAAGCGCCAATACTTCGAGCATCGCTACATCAGCTACGAGATACTCAGCGCCTCAAAGAGCTTCTACCCTCTTGCCGACCTCGGTCGAAGGTTGCTCCCCTCGCTCAAGAATATCGATGAGATACTTAGCCAACAGGCACAGCAGGTCATCGAGAAGGAGATATTCTTTAATAATTAGCCCCGCAAGCATGGAACAGAATCAGACCGAAGGCATCGTTGTAAGCTCTACGGGAAGCTGGTACGAGGTGGACACCGCCCAGGGGAGGCTCAGCTGCCGCATACGTGGCCGTCTGCGTCTCAAGGGCATACGTTCGACCAACCCCGTTGTCGTGGGCGATAGGGTTGTTGTTGAGCCTGATGGCGAGAGTAGTGTGATTGTGGGCATCGTGCCACGTCGCAACTACATCATACGTCGAGCCTCAAACCTCTCCAAGGAGTCGCATATCATCGCCTCAAACCTCGATCAGGCACTGCTCCTCGTGACACTCCACTCGCCCACTACGCCACGTGAGTTTGTCGACAGGTTCTTGGTTACGTGTGAGGCATA
>JAZNQJ010000075.1:0-7124 GCA_045590115.1 Alistipes sp.
GGCATCGATAAAGAAGCCCTCATCGCCCGTAAGAAGATATATAGGCTTAAAGTTACGAGCCTTAATATCCTTCATTATGGTGTCATACTGCGCAACACACTCGGAAAATTTCAGTGTCTTAGCCATAGTTACAACGTATCCTGCACAATTCGCAACACACGCTCGGTGTGTTTGGTAACACAATATCTATCATCGAGCCTACGACCTACAACCCACACGATATCATCGCCAGAGAGGAGTACAAACTGACGGCTCTTCTCGGCCAACGACACCTTCTTATCTATGAGGTAGTCGCTGAGTTTCTTACGGCCACTCATGCCGAAGGGTATAAACCAATCGCCCTCACGCCAACGACGCAGGCGAAGAGGATACTTGAGTTTGTCGGCATCTATGAGTGCTACATGCTCGCCCTGATTTAGCGAGTCGATATAGTCCACATCGCAATATTGGTAGTATAGCACCGAGCCACCCACATAGGAACGTATCGTACGACGCTCCACCAGCACCTCGCAGTCGTCATCAACCGTAATCGGCGACACAACAATATCGCCACGATCGACCACCGCCACCCACTCACGTGAGTAGAACCTACGCCCCGTAGCAGAGCTATCCACAGCATGGCACAGGGCATCCACCACATCGCCCTTAAAGCCATACTCCGAGCTTAGAATCTCGTATATCACGAAGTTACGTGGTAGTGAATCATTGATTTGACCCACACGCAATGTGTGTATATCGCCATTATGCTCAATGACATCACGCTTGATGATGCTCATCGCAGAGGTAATAAAATCCTGCGCCTGGCTAAGGCGTGAGATATTACGTCGCATAATGGTTGTAAACTGCGGGGTTATCTCCCTGAGCATTGGCACAAGGCCGATACGCACCTTGTTGCGCAGATATTTGGTCGAGCGGTTTGATGAGTCCTCCCTGAAAGGTATGCGGTGGGCTACGGCATAATCGTGAATATCCTTACGATTGGTAAACATCAGCGGGCGCACGATACGACCAACATGGTTGGTAATACCCGTAAGGCCACGAAGTCCTGTGCCACGCAGCATATTGATAAAGAATGTCTCTATCGAGTCGTTGATATGGTGGGCAATGGCGATTACGGTGTAGCCATGCTCCTCACAAAGCTCCTTAAACCATGCATAGCGCAGACGACGTGCTGCCATCTCCATAGATTCGCCCGTACGCTCCATCTCGGCAAGGGTGTCGAAGCGTTTATTGAAGAACTCCACACCGAGGCGTTGCGCCTCATGCTCTACAAGAAGCTCATCCTCATCGCTCTCTGCACCACGTAGCTGGAAGTTGCAATGAGCCACGCCAAAGCTATAGCCTGCAGCTGCCGTAAGCGACATCAGCACCATAGAGTCCACGCCTCCCGACACAGTTAGCAGTATCTTATCATCGTGTGTAAACAGCTCATTCTCGGCGACATACTTTTCAAACTCGTCGAGCAAGTAATATCCCTCTTTCACAGTCACTACAAAACATTTACCTCGGGCGAAATCTCGACACCGAACATCTCTTTGACCTTACCACACACATAATATGCCAAGCGCATAACATCGCCACCCGTAGCACCGCCATGGTTAACCAGCACAAGTGCCTGACGGTCGTGTACACCCACACATCCATCACGATAGCCCTTAAGTCCTGAGCGATCTATGAGCCACCCTGCAGCGAGCTTCAGCTTAGAGTCATCGCCCGAGATGGCATAGTGTGGCATATCGGGATACTTGGCCAAGAGTGCCTCAGCCACGCTGCGCTCAACGATAGGATTCTTGAAGAAGCTACCGGCATTGCCCAGCACCTTAGGGTCGGGGAGCTTGCGTGAGCGGATAGCACATATCGCATCACGAATATTACGCAGTGTAGCACCACCACGTGCCTCCACCTCTGAGATAACATCGCCATAGCCGAGATTTGGTTTGGCGTGGCGAGATAGACGGAACTCTACGGCGAGGATGATGACATGGCCCTTAAGCTCCTGTTTGAACACGCTCTCTCGGTAGGCAAAGTGGCAGTCGGCATTGCTTAGGCGGACAACCTCTAATGTTCTGGTATCGAAGTACTCGACAACGGTTATCGCATCCTTTGCTTCAGCACCATAGGCACCGATATTCTGCACAGGGGCAGCACCTACTGAGCTGGGTATTGCCGAGAGATTCTCGATACCCCAAAGTTCCTCGTTCACGCTCCACTCGACAAGCTCATCCCAATCGTGAGCTGCCTCGGCACGAAGCTCCACATAATCCTGCGTAGAGGCGAGGATGGTACGCTTACGGCTAATGGGCGTAAACAGCACTCCATCGTAGTCCTGAGTAAAGAGGGTGTTATTTCCAGCGCCGAGTACATACCAACGCTCGGGGCGTTGCTCCGTAAAATAGTCACGTAAATCCTCTGCCGACTCGAACTCCACGAGAGTAGTGGCACTCTGCTGAACGCCGAAACTATTGCGCTCAGCCAAAGATATATTAGAATAAATTCGTTTCATAATGCAAAGTTAAGAAAAAAATTGCTAACTTTGAGAGTTGAAACAAATATTAGCACTGCTCACATCGAAAAAATCACAAATAAACAGATAAAACTATGTTCACACCTAACGACATTGCTCAGATTGAGGCTCGAGGCTTGAGTCTTGCTGAGGTAGAACTTCAGATTGAGAACTTCCGCAAAGGTTTCCCTGCACTTCCCGTAGTACGTGCTGCATCTGTTGGCGACGGCATAATGCGTCTTGATGAGGAGCAGCTAAAGGCTGCCGAGGAGCTATATATGAATAAGTGTAAGCAGCTACGCACAATCAAGTTTGTACCTGCATCGGGTGCTGCAACACGCATGTTTAAAGAGTTGTTCGAGTATGTGAACGATGATAAGCGCACTCCAGGCATCGACAAGCTCATCACCAACCTTGAGAAGTTTGCATTCTTCGCAGAGTTGGCAAAGTATCTCAAGCCACAGATTGATGATAAGGATGTTGTTCGCAACATCATCATCGACGGTCTTGGCTACGGTGCTAAGCCCAAGGGTCTTGTGACATTCCACGCCTACAAGCAGGGCGCACGTAAGCCCGTAGAGGAGCATCTTGTGGAGGCAGCCAAGTACGCATCGAATGGCGAGCGTGCAGCAATCCACTTTACCGTATCGCCTGAGCATCAGGAGGGCTTCGAGGCGTTGCTTCGTGAGCGTCAGAGCTACTACGAGGAGCAGTTTGGCGTTAAGTTCGACGTGTCGTTCTCGCAGCAGAGCCCCGCAACAGATACTATCGCCGTAAATCCTGACAACACCCCATTCCGTACGGATGACGGCAAGCTATTGTTCCGTCCCGCAGGTCATGGCGCACTCATCGCCAACCTCGATAGGCTCAATGGCGACATTATCTTTGTGAAGAACATCGACAATGTGACTACCGACGAGCGCAAGGAGGATACGATAACCTACAAGCGAGTATTGGCTGGCGAGCTTATCCGTCTACAGCAGCGTTCGTTCGAGCTTCTTCGTAAGTTGGATGCTGGCGAGGATGTTGCTACGGAGGCTACAGAGTTCCTACGCAGTGAGCTATGCTGCAAGCTTTCTGCCGATGCTTCCGCAGAGCTTATCCGCAAGACCTTAGATAGACCTATACGTGTATGTGGCATGGTTAAGAACGAGGGCGAGCCTGGTGGTGGCCCATTCTGGGTACGTGACGCTGAGGGTCGTGAGCAGCTGCAGATTGCCGAGTCGAGCCAGATTGCCAAGGAGGATATGCACCTTATGAGGGAGGCGACACACTTCAACCCTGTAGACTTAGTTTGTGGTGTTATGCGCTACGATGGCACTAAGTATGACCTTACGAAGTATACCGACCCTAAGACAGGCTTTATCTCTTCAAAGTCGGCTGGTGGTCGTGAGCTACGTGCGCAGGAGCTTCCAGGTCTTTGGAATGGCGCAATGGCCAACTGGAACACTATCTTCGTGGAGGTGCCAATCTCGACATTCTCGCCCGTTAAGGTTGTCCAGGACTTGCTCCGCCCAGAGCATCAGTAGTAACATATCACAGCATCACACATAGGACAATTAGGACGATTAAGACCAATAAGACGATAGGACTATTATGACGGCTGCGGACAACGTGTGATACCCGACCTCGTAATGGTCCTAATGGTCTTAATGGTCTTATCCCCCCCATAAATAAGGGTTGATTGGTTGAGCAAAAAGATATAA
Source organism: Alistipes sp. (assembly GCA_045590115.1). GTDB lineage: Bacteria > Bacteroidota > Bacteroidia > Bacteroidales > Rikenellaceae > Alistipes. The sequence continues at coordinate 4,210 of JAZNQJ010000075.1, forward strand.
TTTTGCAGCGTGAAAAGGCTTATAACCATAATTGCGCTCATTGGCTCAGCCACGCTCTCGGCACAGCAGCCCGCAGACTCGCTCCACCACGATATTGAGCGTGTCGAGATTACTGCATCGCTCAAGAGTGACACACGACATAGCAAGCCCATATCTGCAACCACCCTAACGATGGCCGATATTGAGCGACGTGGCATAGGCTCAATCAAGGAGCTATCGCTCATAGCACCCAACTTCTACCAGCCCGACTACGGCTCATCCATAACATCTTCAATCTATGTGCGAGGCTTCGGCCCACGCATCGACCAGCCTGTGCTGGGACTGACGATTGACGACATCCCCGTAATGAACAAGAACAGCTACGACTTCGACCTCTACGACATACGTCGCATCGAGCTGCTGCGTGGCCCTCAGGGTACGCTCTATGGTCGTAACACATCGGGTGGCGTGATGAACATCACAACGCTCTCGCCATTTGATTGGCAGGGCTTTCGTGGCATGGCAGAGTATGGCTCACGCAACTCATATCGAGCCTCTGCGGCCTACTATGCTCGCCCTACGGAGCGTTTTGCGGTGTCGCTATCGGCACTATTCAACCACTCTGGAGGATACTTCCGCAACGAGTATCGTGACCAGATGTGCGACCGAGGCAACAGTGGCGCAGCACGCCTACGACTGCAATGGGTGTGTAGCAATGGTCTTTCGATAGATAACATCCTCTCGGCGAGCTACACCAACGAGGGTGGATATGCCTACCACCCATACTACCCCGCTTCAGGTCAATGTGGCGTGGTCAGCTACAACGACCCATCGGGCTACGAGCGACTGAACATTAACGAGGGCTTTGTGCTTCGCTGGGGTGGCGATAAGGTAGCGCTACAATCTGCCACAAGCCTCCAATATTTAGATGACTGCATGACCCTCGACCAAGACTTCTCGCCACGCTCGATGTTTACCATGCAGCAGATGCAGAGGGAGCTGACACTTACACAAGACTTGGTAATACGCAATGCCGATAAGGGGGCTCGCTGGCAGTGGCTATGCGGCATATTTGGCTTTGCAAAGTGGCTCGACATGTCATCGCCCGTACACTTTAAGCGTGACGGCATCGACGAGCTGATACTTGGCAATATTAATAAGGGTATTCACTCGGTATTCCCCGATAACGACATGCTCTTTGGCACCGATAGCTTCACCATTGCCAGCGACTTTGCAATTCCCACCTACGGTGCTGCTTTATATCATCAGTCCGATGTTAAGCTCGGCCGTTGGATGATTACCGCAGGGGTGCGCATCGACCTTGAGCATACCTCTATGGAGTACCACTCGCACGCCACAGTACCCTACTGCTTCGACCTTACCATGACCGAGTTTAAGCCGCTCTACACCGAATTTCGAGGTCGTGAGAGCCAGCTCTTCTTTGAGCTTCTGCCCAAGCTCTCCGTAGAGTACAACACCCAGCGTGGCAACATCTACGCCACCATAACACGTGGATATAAGTCGGGGGGCTTCAACACCCAGATATTCTCGGACATCCTGCAGTCGAAGATGATGCACGACATGATGTCTGAGCTTGGCATAGAACTTGACTCTGCGGCGGGGGCTACCACCTACGACTCGGCCAAGGCCACACGCTACAAGCCTGAGACGAGCTGGAACTTTGAGCTTGGCACACACCTTACGCCTACTACCAACCTAACTTTCGACGGCTCGTTATTCTGGATTGAGTGCTTCGACCAGCAGGTGACCGTACTGCCTAAGGGCAACAGCACAGGCCGTATGATGTCGAACGCTGCACGTGCCCGCAGCTATGGTGCTGAGCTAAGCATAAAGTATGGCTACGAGGGTTTTACCATTAGTGGCGACTATGGCTACACCAACGCCCGCTTCCGCCACTACGACGACGGTACGGCCAACTATGCAGGCAAGCGAATACCCTACTCGCCAGAGCATACAGCCTCTATCGTTGCATCCTACTCTTGGTGGTACGACAACCCTACGCTCCAGCAGCTGACCCTATCGGCCGATTGGCGAGGCACAGGCTCGATATATTGGAACGAGGCCAACACCCTACGTCAGGGTTTCTACTCGCTCTTTGGCGCACAGCTCTCGCTACGCATGAAGCGTTTACAGCTCACTCTATGGGCCAAGAACATCACACATACCCAGTACGACGTATTCTACTTTAAGTCGGTAGGCAGGGAGTTCTTCTCTAAGGGCATAGGGCTACACGCAGGCATAAGATTAAACGTAACATTATAATTATGAGACTATTAAAATCACTACTTACTATTGCGTGCATCGCACTGTTTGGCTTTGCGTGCGAGAATGGCGACAACAACGACCTGCCAAACAACCCTGAGAAGAGCGAGTGCTACGCAGGTGAGATGACCGTAGACCAGAACGACGGCACCCACTACACCCAGAGCGATGTTGAGGTAGACTATGAGCTGCGTGACGGCAAGCTCAACTTTGTGATGTACAAGGTGAAGTTCGCCAACGCCATGCCTATAAAGCTCGACATGGTCGTTGAGGGTGCCGACTATCGTGAGGAGTACGACGGCTCGTACACAATCTCTGGCGAGGGCATTGTGCCTTATGCTATGGGTGGCCCTTTCGAGAAGTTTACGATTACCGAGCTAAAGGGCAAGGTTGACGCTAAGAGCCTAAAGCTTGAGTTTATGTGTGGCGAGTACCCCGTAACCTACTCAGGCACAAAATAACGGCGCAAGAGGGCAAGGCTAACGGCCTAAGGCGCATCCTACAATGGGGCGAGAGGTTTTCTCGCTCCTTTTTTTGTCCCTACAGTTCAGGCGTTTAACTTGTGGTGTAAAATATTTTTACCCAAAAGACTTGACAAAGGGGTTTTTGTGTTGTATATTTGTACCCGAAATGTTCAGTTCTTGAACGTGGGG
>JAZNQJ010000076.1:0-9045 GCA_045590115.1 Alistipes sp.
ATATTCACATTCACATAGGTACGCTCAGCGATATCGAGGGCGTTGTCAAGCTCAAAGCCATAGCGGCAGGCAACAGCCAAGCCAGCGATAAGCTCATATACATCGGCAGAGCCATCTGGTGAGCGCATCTCTACGGTCTGCTTCTGCGAGGTGTCGTAGTTGCTCTCGCCCTCCAATGGGTTGGCTATACGGCACATGTCGCTCTTAGCTGCCCAGCCAAGTGGTACACGCACTAATACCGAGCGGTTGCGGTCGCCCCAGCAGATATTTGTAGGAGCCTCCTGATGTGGCACTAAGCGGAAGTACGACGTAGGGTTGGTGTTACCAAAGGCGGTGATAGATGGTGCAAGCTCCATCATACCGGCGATGGCCTTACGTGCAACTGTCGAGAGATGACCATTCTCGAGCATCATATTCTTGCCATCCTTCGTGATGCGCATATGGATATGTAGTCCTGAGCCAGCCTTGCCCGCAGTAATCTTAGGTGCAAACGTAACGTCGAAGCCGTAGCGGTAGGCGAGGTTGCGGATAATCCACTTGGCGATGACAAGCTGGTCGGCAGCATCGGGAGCAGCCACAGGGAGGAACTCAATCTCGTTCTGCTCATATGTCAGGCCGTCGTATGAGAAGTTACCCACCTCCGAGTGGCCATACTTAATCTGTCCACCTGCCTGTGCGATATATGCCATGCACTCGGTGCGGAACTCGTTGAACTTGGCATATGGTGCTGACTCGTGGTATCCCTTCTGGTCGGTAGCGGGGAACAAACCCTCATCCTCGGCAATGACATAGTACTCCAGCTCGCCCATAGCTTCAAATGTCATGCCTGTGACCTCCTCGAAGGCTGCGCACGCCTTAAGCAGGGTGTAGCGTGGTGCTGAGGCCAATGGCTCGCCATCCTTATTGAAGAATGAGCATAGCATGGTGAGCGTAGGAATCTCGGCAAAGGGGTCGAGGAAGGCGGTGCTGAAGCGTGGCACGACATAGAGGTCGCTGCTGCCAGCCTCGATAAATGGGAAGAGGCTTGAGCCGTCGACACGCTCGCCGCAGCTGAGTATGGCATCGAGATATGCGGCATTGTTGATTACGAAGTTGAGCGTCTTGAGTCGCCCATCGCCCGCAGGGTACATGAAGTTGACCATGCGTATGTCGTTATCACTGATGTAACGCACGATGTCTGCCTTGGTAAACTCTCGTGCTGGCTTTCCCAAGAAGGCAACCACCTTGTTGGGGTTTAGTTCTAACTCTCGTTTCATACTCCTATTATATTAATATGTTATGCTCCTTATGTGTTATGCTCCTAATCTGTTTGAGGCTCTATCCTCCAGCCCTCTTGCAGCGGTAGCCCGCCTTGGTGAGTAGCTCAACCACTCGGTCACGATGGTCTCCCTGGATGATTATCTCGCCCTCTTTAGCCGTACCTCCCACGCCGCAGCTCTTCTTAAGCTCCTTGCCCAGAGCCGCAAGGTCGTCGTCGCTACCTACAAAGCCACGTACTACGGTGGCCACACGCCCGCCCTTGAGCCTGTCGAGCCATACACGTAGGTTCTGCTTCTCGGGAGCAAGGGTCTCGGTGGTCTGCTCCTGGGTTGTTGTAAAGTTATAATCAGGGTTGGTAGAGAATACCACGCCAAGGCGCTCTTTCCAATCGTTAGACATAAGAGGTATGTTCTATAAATTAGTAAATAAGTTATACTCTTTCGGCAGACTCTTTTTCGGTTGCTTTTGAATTTATTGTGGTATATTTCTTATTTTTCCTCAGTTACAATGCTCGCATTGCGCCATCACAATAAATAAGAAATATCCTCACAATAATCTTCAAAATCAACTCGACCTAATTTATAGAACCTACCTAGATATAATTATTATAAAGTTGGTTAAAAAAGTATATCCAATCACAAAGATATAAAAATTTTTTGTAACTTTACATCTGTGAAACCGAATAAGCGAAATAGACGTAGGCGAGACCTCACGTCGCACACCCCGCACACGCTGCCCGAAATCCTTCCGCCACAGGATGATAGACACCTTGTGCATGTATATGTCGAGGGCTACGAGGATGTGGCCTTCTGGCGTGGAATATTTGACCACTTCCGCAATCCATATCTGCGTTTCGAGATATCTGTGCCTAATCGTGACGACCTGCCTAAGGGTAAGAAGGTGCTTATGTCGATGATTGGTAGCACCGACCCTGAGCGTGTCATTCTCTGCGTAGATTCCGACTTCGACTACATCTTTGATGGGGCTACGGAGCAGTCACGAGAGCTGCTTGCGGCAGATAATATGTTTCATACATATGTCTATGCTACTGAGAATTATCTCTGCTATGCTCCGTCGCTACGCAATGTATGTGTCAAGGCCACGAAGAACGATACTCGCATCTTTGACTTTGAGCGTTTCTTTGCCGACTACTCGCGCATAATCTACCCGCTATTCTTGTGGTATACCTACTCAGCGCAGCTCTCGCACGAGAGTGTCTTTACGCTTGCCGAGTTCAGAGCCTCGGTACGTCTTGGCTATGTCGACATACGTCGTAATGGCGAGAGTACCTTAGCATGGCTTGAGCGTAATGTGCAGCGCAGGGTAGAGGCTTTGGAGCGTGATAATGGCGATATGGTGGAGGCAGTAAGGGAGTTTGGCGAGCGTATTAAGCTTCGTGGCGTGGAGCGAGACAACTGCTATATGTTTATGCATGGCCATACGCTGATGGATTGTGTTGTGATAGTGGTACTTGCGGCCGTATGTGAGAAACTGCGACAGCTCTCCATTGCCAAGATTAATGGCTCTAAGGTGGAGGGCGTAGCGCTCAAGAACGAGCTACAAAACTATACAAACACCCTTCGTTCGATTCGTGATGTGTTGCTCGACAACGAGAATTACACCTCGTCGCCACTCTATAAGCGTCTGCGTGACGACATCCAACAGTATCTGGATGTGATGATTACACGCATCAAGGAGCGTCAGGAACCTGAGGTTATGCTACGTTGTAACTTCGAGCCATAATGTGGTTTTTTATACATGGTAAAATATCTAACAATTACAGTTATCGGGTCTTTTGGAGGGGTAAAAAGACCCGATAATTATTCTATTTGCACACTTTTTTAAGATTTTACGCCGCAAATGCTTGGATATTAAATTTATTTGCGTATATTTGTGTGCTTGAATAGATGTAATTGATTAAATTTAACCATAAAACTACTTTAACTTATGTCAAATCAGTGTCCAGCAACCTGTCACTCTTATACGGTGGAGCCAGAAGCCGGTTTTAGCCTTATTACCCTGAAAGAGGGCGAGAAGCTCATTGTGGACCGAGGGGATTATAACAGTCTGTTATTCCTCATGGCGGGCAACTTTGAGATTACCTCTGAGGAGCGTCGTGAGTATGTAGTGCGTGAACACCACTTTGTGTTCTGCTTCCGTGCATACCACTACGAGATTACTGCACTTACTGATGTTGAGATTGTCAAGGCTCACTTTATCACTCCAGGAGCTGCTTGCGATATGATACCGTTCAACAGTATCGTGGGCAAGATTAAGAAGATTAACTACAAATTTACGCAGGTGGCATTCAACGATGCTCTCGACCTGTTTATGCGTACTATGCGCCTATACCTGCTCAACAAGATGCACTGTAACCATCTGCACAGAGCAAAGATTCAGGAGCTGTTCATAATCTTCAAGTTCTTCTACACTCCTCAGATTCAGCTACGTACGTTCTACAATCTCTTCGACCGTAACCAATCATTCGCATCGTTGGTACGCAACAATGCACCACGTGTTAAGACCGTTGAGGAGCTTGCCGACATCTGCGGTTTCAGCATTCAGCACTTCAACAATATGTTCAAGCAGGAGTTCCACGACACTCCATATAGCTGGATGCAGAAGCAGCGTATCGTAGAGATTGAGCGTCTGTTGACCGAGACCAATGTGCCGCTTAAGAGCATCATCAAGATGTATAGTTTCACTAATCATGGTCACTTTGCTCTCTTCTGCCGCAAGTATCTTAAGAAGACTCCTCTGAAGATTCGTAAGGAGGCTCGTGCCTTGAAGGAGGCTGCCGCAAACAACGAGTAGTGCGGCGGCTGCGCATTAGACCTTAGAGATGGCTTCGGCTGTCTCTTTTTTTTGTGGGTTTTCTCTGAGCGACACTTTCGTTTTTCACTTTTTTTGCGTATCTTTACGCCGATTTGTATATGTGGCGCACGTGCGCTGAACGATAATATTGATTTACGATGAGTTGTAATAAGAAACATACTCCCGAGATTGGACGTGGATGTGCATTCTGCGACTGTGGCAACGAGCTTGAGGCCTGTGCTATGGAGGGGTGTTATAAGCTCCACGAAACCAATTGGTTGGAGGAGTATCCCGACAATATCCCTACGGACATCTTCGAGGTGAGATTCAAGAATACACGACGCTCATACTACCAGAATGTCAACAACCTTGAGCTGAAGCGTGGCGACATTGTTGCTGTTGAGGCGCAGCCAGGCCACGACATAGGCATCATCTCGCTTACGGGCGACATGGTGGCTAAGCAGATGCGTAGGGTGGGCTTCAACCCCCATAATGGCGAGTTCAAGAAGATATACCGCAAGGCACGCCCCTACGACATTGAGCGTTGGCAGGAGGCCATAGCCTTAGAGCATGAGACGATGATTGCCTCACGCCAGATTGCTGCCGACATGGGTCTTAACATGAAGATTGGCGATGTTGAGTATCAGGGCGATAGGCTCAAGGCGATATTCTACTACATTGCCGATGAGCGTGTCGACTTCCGAGAGCTTATCAAGGTCTTTGCCGAGCGTTTCCGCATACGTATCGAGATGAAGCAGATTGGCGCACGCCAGGAGGCGGGACGCATAGGTGGTATCGGTGCTTGTGGTCGTGAGCTATGCTGTGCATCGTGGATGTCGAGCTTCTCGAGCGTAACGACAAATGCTGCACGCATGCAGGAGATATCGCTAAACCCACAAAAGCTTGCGGGTCAGTGTTCTAAGCTAAAGTGCTGTCTGATGTATGAGTACGACGTATATGCCGATGCACGTCGCACCATACCTCGCTTGCGTGAGCCGCTACAGGCACTCGATGGCGAGTACTTCCTTGTTAAGGTAGACCCTTTGGCGCAGACAATGTCCTTCTCGACAAGCAAGAGTTCGATAGTAAACTTCACGACACTCCCTATCAGCCGAGTTAAGGAGATTATTGCGCTCAACCGTGCTGGGCAGAAGGTCGATACCCTGCTTGGCGAGGATGATGCAGATGGTGTTGAGGAGCCTACATATCGCCAGGCGGAGGATAGCATCACACGTTTTGATAGTAAGACAAAACGCTCGAAGCGTGCTAAGCGTCGTAAGGAGCGTGGTGAGCAGGGCGAGGGTGCTAAGGATGCTAAGGAGCAGACAGCGCAGCCTACGACACAGGGTGCAGAGCCTAAGGCTGAGGCCTCTACTACAGAGGAGCGCACGCCACGTCGTGAGCGTGGTCGCCGTAACGACCGTCATGGGCGTGACCTTAGACATGGGCGTGATAGTCGTGGCGAGGGTAGACATCATCATGAGCCTAAGAGCGAGACTAAGAGTGAGTAGGGTATGATGCAGAGAGCCAAATATATTGTTACGGCACTCGTTGTGGCGTTGTGCTGTGCTTGTGGTGGCGGTGGTCGCAGTGTGCAGATGCACGACACCGAGAGTGTGGTGTGGGACTCTGCCGAGGAGTTTACCTACGACAATAGCGACACGCTCTATCGCCGAGATATATCCATTACGGTGCGCTACAATGGCCGTATGACTGCCGAGAGTGTGCCTATGAAGATACTCACCGTATCCCCCGACTCGATGGTGCTTGAGGAGGACTTCACGCTACGTATTCCTCAGCTTGCCGACATGCGCCCCGATGAGCATACGTTCATCTACCGCAAGGGTGTGTTGCTCAAGCGTCGTGGCGAGTATATGTTCCGACTTACACCGTTGGAGCCTATCGAGGGTATCGCCTCGGTGGGTATAATCGTGGATGAGAGGTAGCCCAAACACTAAGTAAAACCGTAACCCGATGGGAAAAGATAAACTACGTAAATTTGCTGAGAACCTGACGTTTAAGTGCATGGTGCAGCCTGAGTTCGATGATATCTTCCATAAGGACCACGAGCTTAAGGGCAAGTGGCACGAGAAGTTCTTCGGCAACAACAACCCCATAGTCCTTGAGTTGGGCTGTGGTCGTGGCGAGTATACCATAGCGCTTGCCGAGCGTAACCCCGACAAGAACTATATAGGCATTGACATTAAGGGCGCACGCATGTGGCGTGGTGCTAAGACTGCTACTGAGCGTGGCATGCAGAATGTAGGCTTTGTGCGCACACGCATAGAGTTTATACGCTCCTTCTTCGCCCCCGGCGAGATATCGGAGATATGGATAACCTTCCCCGACCCGCAGCTCAAGAGTCGCAGAGCCAAGAAGCGCCTTACCTCGCCACTATTCCTTGCCGACTATAAGCAGATGCTCGCTGAGGATGGTGCGATTAACCTTAAGACCGACTCCAAGCACCTCTATGCCTACACCGCCGCAGTCATCGAGCGCTTAGGCCTACCCGTAGAGGTGCAGAACGATGATATCTACGGCTCAGGATTTGCCGATGAGGTACTCTCGGTAAAGACCGCCTATGAGACCAAGTTTGTGGCTATGGGACTACCCATAACCTACACCCGCTTCGGCCTTAAGGGCTGCTCGGAGTTTGAATACTTCGAGTGGGAGGGCGATGATGTGTTAGAAAAGGATGCCGAGAGTCACAGAACTAAAGCATTTTAATTATGGGAAAGAGAAGAAAGGATTACCCACTGATTGAGGGACTCGAGATAACGACACTTGCTGCCGAGGGTAAGGCTATGGGCAAGCACGACAACCAGGTAGTCTTTGTGCCTATGACCGTGCCTGGCGATGTTGTCGATGTGCAGATACGCAAGCACCACCGCCGATATATGGAGGGTACGGTAGTGCGCTTTGTGGAGCGTTCGCCACTACGTACCGAGCCTTTCTGCGAACATTTTGGCGTGTGTGGCGGCTGTAAGTGGCAGTGCCTACCCTACGAGGAGCAGCTAAAGCAGAAGACCAAGCAGGTTGAGGACCAGCTTGTGCGCATCGGACACCTCGACATCCCTGAGGTGCGCCCATGCTTAGGCTCTGAGCGCACACGTGAGTATCGTAATAAGCTCGAGTTTACCTTTGCCGATAAGAGGTGGCTAACGTACGAGGAGATTGGCGAGGGTGGCGACATAGCCGCTACACCCGCTGTGGGCTTCCATATCCCTGGCTGCATCGATAAGGTCTTGGATATTCGCAAGTGCCACCTGCAAGTCGACCTCTCTAACCGTATACGCTTGGCTGCTAAGGAGTTCTGCGTGGCTAATGGCTACACCTTCCACAATGCACGCGCCCATGAGGGACTTATGCGCACTATGGTCATCCGCACCGCCTCGACAGGCGAGGTTATGGTCATCGTGGTCTTTAACGAGAACGATACCGAGCGTATCGATGCCCTGATGTCGCACCTGCGTGATAGCTTCCCCGAGATTACGTCGCTCATCTACATGATTAACGATAAGTGGAATGACTCGCTCGGCGATCGTGAGCCTATATGCTTTGCGGGCAAGGACCATATCATCGAAGAGATGGAGGGGCTGCAGTTCAAGGTAGGCCCTAAGTCGTTCTACCAGACCAACTCGGAGCAGGCCTATGAGCTGTATAAAGTGACACGTGACTTCGCCCAGCTGCGTGATACCGACACCCTCTACGACCTATATACGGGTACGGGAACTATTGCTAACTTCTGCGCACGACGTGCGAGAAGGGTTGTCGGCGTGGAGTATGTCCCTGAGGCTATCGAGGATGCTAAGATTAACTCGATGATAAACAATATCGACAATACTACGTTCTACGCTGGCGATATGAAGGATGTGCTTAGCGATGAGTTTATTGCTCGCAATGGCCACCCCGATGTCATCATCCTCGACCCGCCACGTGGTGGTGTCGATGAGCGTGTGTTGGAGGTCATCAAGCGTGCCGCCCCTGAGCGCATGGTATATGTTAGCTGCAACCCCTCTACGCAGGCTCGTGACCTTGCCATACTGAGCGACATGTATGATATTGTTGCTGTCCAACCGGTAGACATGTTTCCGCACACGCATCATGTAGAGAACGTTGTATCTTTATCTAAGCGTTAAGGCGCTAACCGCCAGCCAGCAAGTCGGCAATATCGCCGCCTGAGTTTGGGATATTGCGCTGGATAAAGTCCGACACCGAGTAGCGGAAATGGACGCTGCGGGCGATAGGCTCGATGCGGTGGGTCCACTCCTCGTAGCCACGACCCTCATCGGGGAAGAGTATAACATCTCGCCCATTGAGAGCATAGAGTCGCTCGGCGGTTAACCCTGTCATCGAGTCGAGGGCTACCCACACCATCTCGGGCATTAGTGCCGAGCCTATATGTGCGGTCTTGGCACCCTCGCATAGTGCCACAATATCCTCCTTGCGTCGCTCCAAGAGGCTCTCGCCATAGAGACACTGCACCAAGTTCCACCCCTCGGGGAGTGCGCCCTCACGCCGCATGACGCTATGCGCCCAATCTATGAGTTGCCCCTCGCCCTTAAGTCGCTTGCCTGTGGCGGGGTCGAAGTTCATAATCTTGCCTGTGCGGGTGTCCCCATAATCCCCATAGCAAGCTCTGCTTGCGGTTATCCCCATAATCCCCTGAACTATAGCGACAAAAAAAGACCGTTGCAGCACTTAGGCCACAACGGACATAGAAGCTGTTTTGAATTTTATTGAAAGAGTTTGTTCGTTGCTACAAAAGATAGTTTCGGCTTCTTTGAGGCTATTTTCGGCAACTTTTCATTTGTGATAATTGGAAATAGTCCACTATTACCTGCTTACCCCAAATGAAAATTTACACGAAATTAGCTCTCAAATAATCTCGAAATAAAATTCAAACAGCTTCTTATCAAATCAACGGTTAACTACTACAAGCCGAGCTTCTCACGAATATGCTGTGGGATA
>JAZNQJ010000077.1:0-4404 GCA_045590115.1 Alistipes sp.
AGGAACAACTTTTAGTTGTTTTTGCAGTTGCTCTCTGTAGTTGTGGTTTGATGTAGAAACATGATAACGAACAACGCGAGGTATTCACGCTGTGGTATGGCGTAAGTTGTGGTTTGATGTAGAAACATGATAAGGAACAACGCTATCCATCGCTATTATTGGCTGATTTTCGTTGTGGTTTGATGTAGAAACATGATAAGGAACAACCTTTAATATCCTGCGCCCCTCGGCACGCAGTTGTGGTTTGATGTAGAAACATGATAAGGAACAACGTATAGGGCAAACTAAAGATGTGGACATAGTTGTGGTTTGATGTAGAAACATGATAAGGAACAACCGCAAACCAACTATTATTGACCGTATCAAAGTTGTGGTTTGATGTAGAAACATGATAAGGAACAACGATACGCCACATAGTAGAGCGATAACGCTGGTTGTGGTTTGATGTAGAAACATGATAAGGAACAACTAGGCAAACGGTTGTTAGAGTTGCTGGGTAGTTGTGGTTTGATGTAGAAACATGATAAGGAACAACCGATTTAGAGGAGTTCATACACGTTAATAGTTGTGGTTTGATGTAGAAACATAATAAGGAACAACCGGTAGCATTGAGTACATCAGCGAGGGTGGGTTGTGGTTTGATGTAGAAACATAATAAGGAACAACGGGCGAACATCCTTTGTTATATTGAGTGTTGGTAAAAGATCTCTCGTGGCGTGATAGTGGTAACGCTGCCTGGGGTCTTTTGCTTATGTCTTTGAATGACGTAGCCTCTATGTTGTTAAGCTATCTTTTTTTGCTGTTATGAATGCAGTTAGTCAAATTTATTTTGTATATTTGTGGTGTGTGATGGCCTATCCCGCAATAACTAACACCTTAAGCGCATGAAGAACGAGATTACTACCGTAGGCTTAGACCATATAGCTGGTCACCTGACAAAGAGGATTCGTGGGTTTACCTTCAGTGAGGTTACCGTAGAGGATATAGGCCTCAGGCACGACTACACGCTATACTCGGTGCAGACAGCTACTGAGCTTATGATGCGCCGCTTGGTGATGATAGGCTATACACCCATAATCCAGCTTATAGACTTGCCTGAGGGTGTTGCGGGACTTACCAACCTTAACGATAGTCGTGAGGTCTATATCTCGTTGGATAAGCACAATTTCGAGACACGTCTCTACTCCCCTGCACAGTTGCTTACAATCATCGCCCATGAACTATGTCATAAGTTCCTATGGGTGCATGGCTTCAAGGAGACCTCCTCGAAGATTGAGTACATCACCGATGCGTGCGTTGTGTACGTAGGTTTTGGAGGCATCATGGCCGAAGGTGTCGAGCGTAAGACCTACTCGATGCATGGCGCTACTCGGAGCGTGCAGACCCACAATATAGGCTATCTCACCGCATGGCAGATTGATTACCTGCGTCACAAGTTTGGCTATATCAGAGGTGCTACCATAGCACCACCCGCCGAGAGCAAGCCATCGGGCTGTACTACGTACGTCGTAATCTTTGCGCTCATTGTCTTTGCGCTCTTGGCTATCGGCTGGCTCTTTGCGGCATGAAAACTCCTTTAAATACAAGCGTATTAATAACCAAATTCAAACCTAAAAACTAATTAGCTATGATGTTCGACTACAAAGCCGCAGAGGCTATTCGTGAGATAGGTGCTGAGCTACAACCAGAGTGTGGCTCTAACGATAAAGTCTATGAACGATTGGTAGCAAAGTACCTTGAGTTTAAGCCACGACAACCAAAGTATTGGGTTACGTATGCTGATGAGGGCGAGCTGTACTATGAGCTGCAAATTCTTGATGATGAGGATATTGATGATATTATTGCCACAGTGAGTCAGTTTGATCCTTCAGGACAGAGAGATATCAATGATCTTATTCGTGAGCATAGCGACCAGCTGCAGGATAAACCCTATTTCGATGCAGATTTGGGCGAGGTGAAATATGTAGATATCAATAAAAGGTCGTACTACTACAACTTCCAAGCAGCTGTATACAGTGATTGTGGTATCGACCGTCTGCCCGACATCTACGATATGCCTATGAATATCTTCGATGACAAGTATGTGATGCTGGTGGCTGCAATGCTATGTACCAAGCGAGAGTTGGGCTACGACCTTACATTTAACGGCCTTCGAGCGTTCGACCACGAGGTGTTCAATGCACTCAGCGACCTTATTGAGGCTCAGTTGGGCTGCGACAATCGTCCATCTCCAATGTATGTTGTGGAGATGACCGAGCTTAACAAGGATGTCGACTCCATCCTTAGTATCTTGGGCGAGGAGTAGACGGCTGCGACATACGCATTCCTAACACTTAAGGAGCAGATTGCCTGCTCCTTATTTTTTTTATGTTGATGGGAGGATTTGACCTTTTTGCGATATTTTTCGTATATTTGCACAATTCTAATGTGCAACTACTACCATGCTCCGAAACCGAAATGTGTCAATGCTTATAGCTCTGTTTGCCCTGTTGCTTGGCGTGCTGTCGCCTGCAGTTTGTATGGCGCAGGCTGAGGGTGCTATGGAGCTTAGTTCTAAGCGTCATAAGCGTGAGCAGAGAGAGCGTTGGTGGAGTGAGTATAGCGACTCAACAACGAGGTTTCGTGCCACACAACTTATTGCACCGGGTGCGCTATTTACGCTTGGTGCGCTCGGCATAGGTGACAATGCGCCACTTAGCAAAATTAATAGGTCTGTAAGGGGGGGGGTAGCGCAGATTAACGGTCGCCGACCACTACGCTTTGACGACTACTTGCAGTATGCCCCTGTTGCGGGCTACCTGACGCTATGCCTCACGCCCATAAAGGCCAAGCATACCCCTGGCGAGCGTATCGCTGCCGCTGCGGTGGCCTATCTCTCAATGACTCTGCTGACCAACTCGCTGAAGTATTCGGTGTGTGAGCTGCGTCCCGATGGTAGTCGTCGTAACTCTTTCCCCTCAGGACATACCGCCACAGCATTTACGGGTGCAGAACTCGTGCGTACGGAGTATGGCTGGGAGGCTGGCCTTATAGCGTATGCTGCGGCTACGACCGTAGGATTTATGCGCATATACAACAACCGCCATTGGTGCAATGATGTGCTGGCAGGTGCAGCCATAGGTATTATCTCTGCACGCATAGGCTATTGGCTGCTGCCACTTAGCCGTAAGATATTCCGTATTAAGCCAAAACATGCAGTTGCTGCTGCACCAGTGTTCTTTCCTGAGCAACAGGCCTTAGGATTGTCCTATTCGGTATGCTTTTAGTTGCTATAAACAAGTTTAGTTAACCTCCGTAAAACACTCTTTTACAATGTGTTTCATTGCATCGTATTGCTCTTCCATGCTCTCGAGGAGTTTGTGCTGTGCATGTGTGCGAACGAGGTTGTGAGTAGGGTAGGATATTTTGTAGTATGTGTCGCCGTCGATGTAGTCCATCAAGAAGCGTAGCACCTGCTCGTAGGTGATGTATAGCGCCGAGAATGCCAGCCACTCACGCTCGCTATCGGTCATTGTAGCACCACGCTCCGAGATATAGCCTAAGGCATAGTGGCGGAAGATATCTATATCCATCGCCACACGACTGAGGTCGCTGTCGTCCTCCGCACCTGTGTTGGTGTATGAGCGTATGGCATCGCCAAAGTCGTTGAGTGACGTGCTGCTCATAACGGTGTCGAGGTCAATGACGCATAGCACCTCATCGTTTTGGTCGAATAGTATGTTGCTTAATTTGGTGTCGTTGTGCGTAACACGCATAGGTAGCTCGCCACTCTCCACCATGCTCCAGAATGACAACATCTGCTCTCTGCGACGCTCTATCCACTCTATCTCGGTGCTGAGCGAGGCCTTGCGTCCTGCTCGGTCTAAGTGTAGGGCATTGTCCCACTGCTCAAACCTCCAGCGTATGTTGTGAAAGCCCTTGATTACCTCGGCTAATGGCTCCTTGAAGTCGGCAAGCATGGCTTGAAACCTGCCTATGCCTCGACCTCCCATATAGGCAAGGCGTGGGCTGTCTGCAACGTTGTGAGTTACTGAGCCTTCGATATACAACGATACTGCCCAATAGCTCTCGCCGTCGTAGTAGTAGAGCTTGCCATCCTTTGTGGGTACTACCGTTAGCACCTCACGCAGTGGGTCGCCACCAGCCTCCACAACCTTAGCCTTAAGGTGTGTGGTGACACGCTCGATGTTGCTCATCATCGCTGGCACGTCGGGGAATACGTTGTGGTTTTTGCGTTGTAGGATGTAGCGTGAACGGCCTGTAGTGACGATGTATGTGTCGTTAATAAAACCCTCGCCGAGTGTCGAGATGTCATCGGCTGGAGCATCGAGCGCAAACTGCTCGGCGATGTTGTATAGGTGGTTGTGTGTCATAGTCTTAAGCGTTACTCCTTAAAGTAGAACG
>JAZNQJ010000078.1:0-22982 GCA_045590115.1 Alistipes sp.
ATTTTCGGCCACTAAGCATGATTTTATTTGTGGCTATTGCTAACGATGTGTAAATAATGGTCAATATTGCTAATGTGTACAGTTCATTAGCTACCTCGTCAAGTGTTGCCCCACGTGATGCTATAGCTATAAATCCATCCACACCACTGCTACTCGGTAGTATTCTGCCGAGTAGGTATATCCACTCTGGATACGCCTCACGAGGATATGATACGCCGGCAAGTAGGAGTATCGGCACAGAACTCCATAGAAGAAGCATAAGCGGTGCTTCACGTCGCTTGAATAGCTGAGAAACGACTATGCCGAGCGATAGTGAGGCTATAATGTATAACACCAAAAATAGTGTCACATCAGTTATGTTGGCATTGAATGGGAAGCCAAATATCGGCCAAATAACCCCTAAGATAATAATTAAGTTAATTCCGTATATAAATGTGTAAACCAATATCTTGGAAGCTATATTTATTGTGGTCAATTCTTCGATATATAACCCCTTTTGGCGGCGGCGAGCAGCTATCATTGCAAGGCCTATTATCAATGTCTGCTGAATAATGACCATAACCACAGATGGCATTACGAAAGATCCGTAACCCAACGCCTTGTTGTACATGTGGTGTATGTCAATTGTTACAGGCTCAACTACAGACATTGCACTTTGTGGTGTCTCACCCATCTGAGTGAGGCGCATTAGCTCTACCGTTGCTCCTTTGGTGAGTGCATCGGAGGCAACTTGTTCCAATACCTGACGGTAGAGTAGTAGATGGCTACCATCAAGAATTACTCCGATGTTGGCCTGTTGGTTGGAAAGTAGGCGTCGTTCAAACCCATTGGGAATATAGATGATGCCAAATATCTTATTACCATAAAACAACTCTTGTGCTTCGGTAATATTTGTCGCCTCATAGCCAAGTATGGTATTTGGCCCACTCATAAATCCCTCAATAAGCCCTCTGCTGGATGATGTCTTGTCGTTGTCAACAACGCATATAGGCACATCACGCACCACCTCGCTACCATAAGCAGTCGAGTATATTATTGTATATAGAGGTAGTGCCACGACAAGGAGTAATAATGCTCCAGGGTCGAGGAATATGGCACTTAGCTCGTTGCGAATATCACTCAGTAGATTCATATTAGTCCTTGTGCCAGAATTTTGGTAATAGCATAATACCCCGTAACCGTCTCATTACGATTATAGGAAGTGTAGTGAATGAAATTAGTGCTATAAACGAAGGTATGGTGTAGTGTATCGGCGTGCCACGTATCGCTTGGTCTACAAATATATTGCTAAACCATGTAAGTGGAAAGAGTTGTGATAGCCATTGTGCAATATCAAACATCGCCATGGTAGGGAATGTTATGCCAGAGAAGGTAAATGCCATGACAGCATAGCCTCCACCGAGTGACAGAGCCAATCGAAGGTTGCTTGTAAGACTTATAATAAATAGCGCAACACACTGATATGCGATAATGAATAGTATACTACCTATAGTTAAACCCAGATAGCTTCCTGCGCATTCCATGCCCATTAGTTGGAATATAATTAGGAATATCAGTTGCGAAAATAGTATCATTGCAACTGTTGTAGGTAGTAGCTTCCCTATTGTTGATGTTGTTAGCTTTTCCCCTGTTTCAATAAACCATTGTCTGGCTGTGGAGTAGTACAATTCTCGACCAATGGCATATATGGTAAGAAGTGTGGTAAATATGGCAATAGACATAAACATAAATATCGGTGCAAGGTAGTATCCATAGTTCAAGTAAGGATTTGATATAATGCGTGTCAGCGTATTGATTGGCATTACCTCAAGTATTGCATTATGTTGTCTCATCCCTTTAGTTTCAAGTTTTGAGATGCTTATTCCCGTTCCAAATGTGCGCATTACAGTCTGGACTGCACTCTCAATTACGCCACTTGCAGATAGGTTTGTGCCAGATACGTAGCACTCGATTTTTGTTTGCCGAGAGCCATATATGTCTCGCTGAAAACCATCAGGAACAAGCAGTATGGCATACACATCGCCACGGCGTAGCAGAGCCTCGGCCTCATGAATATCTGTTGTGTGTCCCCAAATCTCAATTGCACGTGTGGACTGTATCATTCCGAGTAGTCTTTGTGACATTGCTGTATGGTCGTTATCAACTACTATGATAGGTAGTTTTGCGATTGTACCGCTATAAAATATGGTAGCAAAAAATAGTAGTGTGACAAATGGTAACACAAGCAAAGTAGTGCGATAGATGGCGTTTTTAGCTATCTCACGTATCTCGTACTTAATCGCAGATATTAAACTGTTTAATAGCGACATGCCTACTATTATATGCTGTTAATTATAACACTCATTCCAGGCAGCAACTCAATGCTTTTGTCCATGCAACGAGCTTTTATCTCGAATGTGCGAATGTCAAATCCGCCACGTGAACGTGTTGCTGTCCATGTGGCAAAGTCAGCTTCCGAAGCCATGTAGTAGACCTCAAATTTTGCCTGCTTACGTAGTGCGGGAATATACCCATCTAGGGCTGTTCCGATGTTTATATCATGCAAATCGCTCTCACGAATATTAAATGTTGCCCAGCAATTGTCTAAGTCGAGAATGGTAACTACGGGATAGCCGCTACCTATAAGCTCTCCAATATCTGATATAATCTCTGAAATCCTACCCGTAGTTGGCGAGTAAACATTTGCGTCACTAAGATAGGTATTTACTTCATCTACGGCCGCTCCTGCCTCATTGACTTTTGCTGCCGCCATCTGCTTTTGCTCCTTGGTGGCACCGCTAAGTGCAAGACTATATTCTGCTTTGGCTGCAAGTAGATTAGCTCGCATTGCCTCAAGGTTTGCTTTAGCCTCGTCGTACTGCTGGCGTGCTACTACACCTTTTGTGTATAGACGTTCGATACGTTCAAAGGTTGTCAAGGCGAGAGTGGTGCCAGCCTCTGCCTTATTTACCATACTGCGTGCCGCCTCAATCTGCTGTTTTCTTGCCCCATTGTCAACTTGCTTATTGAGAGCCATAGCCTCTGCTCGCAGAGCCTCTACCTGCTTTAATTTAGCATTTAGCTCTGGAGTAGATATGCGATATAATGGTTGTCCTTGCTCAACCCAATCACCCTCTTTGACAAACATGGTATCTATACGACCCGCAATTTTAGACGATGCTACGTATGTCTTGCACTCAACAATTCCTTGAATTGTAGGCTTATTTACAATCGTAAAGTGACGTAATACAAGGATTATAATGGTTAGTATTAACATCGCAATTATGATGTATATAAATTGATGTTTTCGGCTCTTTGTCATAGTGTAATATGCTGCTAATTGAATTGGTTTATACTACATAAATATTGCTTTTTCTTGATACTCATGAAAGGTGTGGCTAAGTCCTGAAGCCTCAAGTAATCGAGCTAAAGATTTACAAAATGAAAATGCAGCAACGCTACGTTCTAACTCTGCACCGCATAGCGCAATCTGTGCATCTACTACTTCAGATGAGGGTGTAAGCCCCTCTTTGAAACCGTCGCTCTTGGCCTGCAGATAGGAGCGAGCAAACTCAATTGTTGAGTTGCAGCTGTGTACATTGTAAAGTGAGTTGATTGTACTATAATATTCATTATTAATTAGTAAGCGTATTCCACCTTCGGCATCATCAACGGCGGTGTGCGCCACTCTGTTAACCTGTTTAGCTGCCATAAGTCGTCGCTCCTTGCCTAAACCGTTAAAGAGCTTTAGTTGCATGCCAACGCCTATATTCCATCGAGGCATTAGATTGGTTAAATTATGGCTTGCAATAATAGCTCCGCCAAATGCTGCAACTTGCGGAAGAAGCTCTGCTCGTGCAATATTTACTCCTTGTTCAGATAGTGCTATTTTGCTTTTTACGTTAAGTAAAATCGGATTTAGGTTAATTGCATTTTCAGTGTAATAATCAATAGGGTATATTGATTCAACAATAAATATTCTATTAGTTAATTTTTCGCTTGCATCGCAACCTAAAAGTCGTGATAGCGCCTCTTGGGCAATCGTTAATTTACTATGTGCCAAATGTAAATCTCGCTCTGCCTCTGATAGTTTATATTTAACATATAACACCTCGCTATTTGGTATCATGCCCTCCTGTTCCAGTGCTTGTGCATCCTGAAGATGACTATGTAGTCCATCTACACTCTTCTGTCTAAGGTCAACTGCCATCTGTGCTATGATTACTCCGTAGTAGAGTTCAACGAGTTCAGTAAGTTTGCTATTGATGGTTGCTTGCAGTTTGTAGCGTGCGCTATTTACTGCAATCTCGGCTGAGGCAATAGCGGCATCAATCTTTCCACCCATATAAATAGGTTGTACAAGCGATACTGCACCTAAAATTGCTGATCGCTTTTGAAGTATAAAACTCCAGTCTGCGGCTAATAGTGGTGATATGCCCTCACTGATAAACTCGGCAACGCCTGGAGATATTATCCCATTGCTAACACCTTCGTTAATAATTCGTTGTGCGGCCTCACCTAATGCCCCTTTCGAACCTCCTAAGTCTATCTTTGTATCCCGTTGCATAAGCATATAACCACCCATAAGGTCAATATTAGGGTAGCGTAGGCCTCGCATTGCCTTTAGCTCTATTTCGGCAACTTTGACAACTTCTTGGGCTGTTTTTATCTCAAGGTTTCCTGTTAACATCATCTCCTCTGCAAGAGCAAATGTAAGCCCTTGACCATATGTTGTAACTGAGCCAATAATATAAATAAGTATAAAGAAAACCCTTTTCATTCTTTAGATGTTTGGTGGCTACGTAGCAAATATCGGGCAAAATGTAGCAGGATGTTTAGTTGTGCGATTTGGCATATTAGTTGTGTTTTGGATGGTCGAAATTTTATGTTCAACCAAAAGTTAATACTATGAGACTACTTAGACACTCTTTGCTTCTTATTGCGATTGCCACACTCTCGGCAGTAAATGCTACAGCGCAGTCGCATCATCATCATGATCGGATGCATGATGAGCAGCGACCATCGGTCTACACATCAGATGAAGGTGGCGACCATAAACATCGTGATGGTAAGTCACATAAGCAATCTATCCGTGACTATAAGGAGACGCACCGTACAGGTTTTCAGCAGACTCCTACGCCACAGTTTATCTTCTCCACGCCTGACAATCGTTTCTCATTGGCAGTAGGTGGCATTGTAACACTGCGTACAAGCTACGATTTTGGTGGTGCGGTGGATAATATAGACTTTGTGCCATATGATATCCCGTTGCAGGATAGCTACGCCTCACGTCAGCGTGTGATGATGGATGCTTCGACATCCCGTATATACCTTAAAGCGATTGTTAATACATCCAACTTGGGACGTGTTGTTGTCTATACAGACATGGACTTTAGAGGTGGCAACGAATTTTCGTATATACCACGTCTCCGCTCGGCATACATGCAGTTTAAGGGCTTTACTATTGGTCGTGATGTAACCACATTCTGCGACTTAAATGCAGCGCCACAAACCGTAGATTTTCAAGGCCCTAACGCCTATAACTTCAACTTCAACGAGATGATACGCTATGAGTATTGTTCACGTGGAGGCTTTAGTGTTGGCGCAGCCCTTGAACGTCCTGTGGTAAATGCAACCTATGGTGAGAACTTCTCGGCAATCATGCAGCGTGTACCAGATGGTATAGCATACATTCAGTATAAGTTTGGTCGTGAGCGTACGAGTCACCTTCGCCTCTCTGGTGTTATTCGTGATATGTATCTACATGACAACCTTAACGGCAAGAATACTACACAGCTTGGCTGGGGCTTGCAGCTAAGTGGACACCTGTCTATTACTCGCTGGGTTGATGTCTATATGAATGGTGTATATGGCGAAGGTATAACACCTTACATTCAGGATCTTACAGGCTCGCCTTATGACTTTACATATAAGCCCGATAACCGTACGCAACTTGAGACACTCCCTATGTGGGGATGGCAGGCTGCAGCTCAGGTAAATATCATTCCCGACCGTCTGTGGGTCGCTGCGGGCTATTCGGAGGTAGGTCTTGAGAGTGGCGATGGAATTTTGTCCGATGGTCAGTACAAGCGTGGTCAGTATCTATTTGCCAATGCCTTCTACAACCTTACGCCACGCCTGACGTTTGCTGTTGAGTATCTCTATGGCGCACGTAAGAATATGAACGATGCAAAGAACTCTGCAAATCGTGTTAATATCATGGCACAGTATCACTTCTAAATTCTATTACATATGATAGGGTGGCATCCAATGGCTGGGTGCCACCTTTTTCGTATCTTTGCACCAAAATAGTATAGATATGGAACTACATTTTACAGGTATTATTATTGGTGTTGCCACCTTTCTTATTATTGGACTTTTTCATCCTATTGTTATTAAGTGCGAATACTACTTTGGTGTAAAGCTATGGTGGCTGTTTTTGATTAGTGGTGTGGTGACAGGTGTTGGCTCGTTGCTTGTGAGTCATGTTCTTTGGTCAACACTCCTTGCAGTATGGGCCGCCTCATCTTTCTGGAGCATTGGTGAGCTTTTTGAACAACGTAGACGTGTACAACGTGGTTGGTTTCCACGTCGCCCTGAGGGTAAACTGTGGGAGAAAAAGGGTAAATAGCATTAAAAACGAAAAAAAATGACGGCTGCAATGTTACAATTGTGGCCGTTGTTCGTTATATAGGCAGACAAACAAAGATAAAAGCTACGGTTTTGAACTTAGAAACAGAATATATAACACTTATTACTGAGCTTAAGGATACGCTCTATCGCCTTGCTCGTAGCATTGTGCTTAACAGTGCTGAGGCTGAGGATATAGTCCAGGACCTCTTTGAGCGGGCATGGAGGGCTCGTGACTCGGTGCTACGTAGTGAATATCCCAGAGCTTACCTCTGCCGTATGGCGCATAACTTGGCCATCGACAGGCTCCGCCACTCGGCTCGACAAAGAGAGTTTTCTGAGGCAAAGGGTAATATGGGAGTTGCGGATGTTAATACGAGCATAGATAACAGCGACGTGGCACAACTTACACGACAACTCATAGATAGGCTCCCAGAGCGACAGCGAGTGGCAATACATATGCGAGATGTGGAGGGGTACGAGATTGAGGAGATAGCTCAAGTATTAGAGTGCGATGAGACAAGCGTAAGAATGAATCTATCACGAGCAAGAAAGAGTATACGTGAACAACTGATTAAGGTAATGAACTATGGAGTTGAACGAAGCTAAAATATTGATTGACAAATACTACGATGGCAAAACAACGCTTAGTGAGGAGCAGGCACTACATGCTTTCCTTGCAGAGTATGATGGAACTGATACAGAGTTTCAGACAGCCAAGGTAATGTTTGGTGTGTTTGGTGTAGTAAAGGCTGATACGCTCTCAAAAACCGTAAAAGTAAGACGGCCCAAAGTTCAGTTTAACCTTCGTCGTGTAGTGTCATATGCTGCGGCATGTATAGTATTGGCATTAGTAGTATTTGCCGGCATGGAGCTTACTGAGCCAAAGCAAGAACCAATGTTGGTTTGCCATATCAATGGCGTTTTGGTCGATGATGAACTTGTGGCGCAAGCTGAGGCAACAAAGATTCTTAGTTCTGTATTCCATGATGTGGATAATGCTGTTGCTGAGGTAAACCGTATAACAGGCTATTCAAGTAGAAGATAACAACAATGTAGTTAATATAAATTTAGATTATGAAACGCTTTATACTACTATTAATCACACTGTTGCCATTGAGCGCTATGGCTCAGGATGCAAACTTTGATCGATTGATGAAGGAGTATTCGACAAAGGCAAAGTGTACAACGATAAATATATCTAACGTTATGCTTCGTGCGATGGGTGCAGATATTGATGCAGAGAGTGTGCGTGCTATAGCTATTGAAGATAGAGAGCTTATACCTTATGTCAGGGGGCAGATTGTAGACCTTACTAAGAGATATGAGCTTGTGATGCAGGTAAATTCTGAGGATGAGATTGTTGACATCTATCAGAAGACAGATGCGTCGGGCAAGGTTACCGACCTTCTAATTGTGACTATGTCCAAGGATGAATGTGTGATGCTCTATATCTATGGCAATGATGTCAATGTGGAGAATGCCAGCTCATTGATTAATTTTTAACCTAAATAAACAATTAAGATGAAACGTATTATTTTACTTATTATGATGCTCATGCCATTTGTGGCAATGGCGCAGAACGAGGGTTTTGGTTCGCTTGTAGAGAAGTACTCAAACCGAGATGGCGTTACAGCAATGAATCTTGATAAGTCCGGACTTGTAATGTTCCTTGATGGCGATGAGGACCTCAAAGACTTGGAAAATATCGAGAATATCATTGTGATAATCACCCAAGACAAGGCTATCGGCGAGGAGCTATCTGCTGATGCTGCAGAGGTAGTTAAGGTGATTAATGCAGAGAGCATGATTACAACCTCGGATGATGATGGTACCTATCGTATATATACAACCACCAAGGATGGTGTTGTATCATCAATAATTATATCCATTGTTGGCAACGAAGAGTCTGGGTTGGTAGTTTTCAAAGGCGTAATTCCTATAGAGAAACTCAACGATATTATTCATATAGAATCTGACAAAATTGAGTTTTAGTGTTTGGTGAGGTGGGTCGCTTAGTTGCGGTCCACCTCTTAGTTTGTGAGATTACGATTACATTGTAGGTAAACTGCCTGGCTATCGTATACTGCCTCGCTCGGTGGGTGATACACTGCAAATGACACAAGACTCTCGGTATAGCTACCAGAGATTTATGAGCGACACCGAGAGCCTTATCTATGACAAAAGATAGAGGTTAAATTCCTACTACGTTACCTGAGTACTGCATGCTATTATAGAATGGCGTAGAGAGTGTGAGTGTCGCACCGCCATAGCGTGAGTATATCTCAAGTGTGAAGGTGTATTCCGAGGCTGTGTACATCGTAGAGCGAAATGTTATGTGCCATCCCTCGTTGCTTTTTACAGCTTCGTAGCCCTGTACTGAAGATAGAATATAGTTGAACACAACGGGGTAATAGGGTGGTGTATAGCCTTTTAGGAATGGCAGACATACATCTACAACGCCATCCATTACCGTAAGTTCATAGTTGGGATTTATCAGGTTTCGCATCATACCAGCAGGTAGTTGCTGCATGGTCTGTGGCATAAACCTAAAATTACGACTCTCCACAAGCGAGTCTATATGTCGCTCATAGGCGGCAAGACGCTCTGCACGTCGTTGTCGGCGGGCCTCCTGTTTTTCGTTGCGTGCTACTTGCTTCGATGCGCTATCTTTGCTCTGTGCATCGCCCGTAAACACAAAACCGAGAATGGCGAGTAGTGCCAATGCTGAGATGATGAGTATTGAACGTTTCATAGGCATAAACTTTTATCTGTTTATGCCTTCGGTTACAATGATTGCGCCAAAATTTGGATTTGATAGTTACTCGTTTAGCTCAAGCCAACGCATCTCCTTTTCATCAATAAGCGATATTATCTCCTCGATACGCTTTGAAATCTCTGTCAGACGGCCATAGTCGGCCTCGCCAGCGTTAAGCTCTGCCTCCAATGCTGTGCGCTCGGCTGTAAGTTCGGCAAGTTCACGCTCAATACTCTCTAACTCACGTTGCTCCTTGAACGATAGTTTGCGCTTTGATGTATCGTGGGTGCGCTGTTCCTGAGGCTTTTGAGGCGTGGTCGCACGTTGCTGGCTACGCTCAGCCTCCTCACGCTCCTTGCAGAACTCTCGGTACTCGCTGTATTGACCCACGAAATCCTTGATGCGTCCCTCGCTCTCAAACACAAAGAGGTGGTCTACGGTCTTATCTAAGAAGTAACGGTCGTGCGACACGATGATAAGCGAGCCTTTGAACTCGTGGAGATACTCCTCCAACACGTTGAGCGTCATGATGTCAAGGTCGTTGGTTGGCTCATCGAGGATAAGCATATTTGGATTGCGCATCAATACCGTAAGCAGGTATAGGCGGCGTTGTTCGCCACCACTGAGAATATCTATGCGCTTGTTGAATGTCTCGTGCGGAAACAGAAACCTATTAAGGAATGTAGTGGCAGATATCGAACTGCCATCCGAGCTTTTTACAATCTCGGCAATATCCTGCACGCACTCAAGTACGGTCTGCCCACTCTTGAAGCTTATGCCACGTTGCGAGTAGTAGCCTATACGGAGTGTCTCGCCACGCTCTATACTACCTGAGTCAGGCTCTAAACCACCTGAGATAAGGTTAAGGAACGTGGTCTTACCCACACCATTGCGTCCTACGATGCCTATGCGCTCGCCACGTGTAAATTTATATGAGAAGCCATCGAGCATCTTACGCTCGCCAAACTTAAGGCACACATCCTCACAGTCGATAATCTTGCGACCAAGACGTGATGTGGCCACGTCAATCTCTACATTGTCGGTGTGTAGACTTACCGAGGCCTTATCCTTAAGATCATAGAATGCGTTGATGCGGTAGCGTGCCTTGCCTGTGCGTGCCTGTGGCGTACTGCGTATCCACTCAAGCTCACGACGTAGTAGGTTGCGAGACTTGTCAATTTCAGCCTGCATATTCTCATATCGTTCCTCACGCTTGGTCAAATACTCGGTGTAGTTGCCTTTGTAGGTGTATAGTTTGCCACGATCAATCTCCATGATGGTATTACACACTCTATCAAGGAAGTAGCGGTCGTGGGTTACCATGAGCAGTGTGCATCGAGAACGCTGTAAGTAACCCTCAAGATACTCGATAATATCAATATCAAGGTGGTTGGTAGGCTCATCCATGATGAGAAACTCGGCATTTTGTAGCATCATGCAAGCTAATGCCACACGCTTGGCCTCGCCTCCCGAAAGCTCTCCCATACGTTGGTCTATGCGCTCAATCTTTAGCGTAGATAACACCTGGCGAATGTTCTGCTCCACATTCCAGCTGCCAGAAGCATCCATTGCAGCAATAGCTCGTTCTATACGTCTGCTGTCGCCACTTGTTAGCGCAGCCTCATACTCGCCAATCTCTGGCGAGAGGTTCTCTATGGTGTGGTAGACATGCTCAAAGACAGTATGCTGAGGGTTGAACGACATATTCTGATCGAGAAATGCCACACGTATATCCTTCATGAACTTAACCTCACCACCACGATCCGAGTGTTCGATGCCAGCTAAAATCTTGAGTAACGATGATTTGCCGGTGCCATTAGGCGCCACAAGAGCTATCTTATCTCCCTCGTTGATATTAAAGCTTATGTTGCTAAAAAGTGTTCTATCGCCGTATGACTTAGATATATTGTCTACCTGAAGGTAACTTGCCATATAAAAGAGTGTTATTGTCTGCTATCTTAACCTATTTTTAGTTCGTATGCAACCCTTTCGCCGCTGTCATAGTGAATTATGCCCACATATTCAAAGCCGAGTTTTTGGAGCATGGCGAGCATTCGTACATTCCCTCGATGCGTGTCAATGCGGAAGGCACTACAGTTAGCCCCCGATGCAATGGCAATTGCATGGTGCATAAGCTCTAAAGCTACGCCACGTCGCCTACATCCACCTCTAACACATATACGGTGAACAGCAACATAGTCGCCCTTGTAACGCCAGCTATCCTCAATCAGATGATAGGCTTGCTCGCCTGTGGTAATTATCGCTGCGTAGCCAACAATGCTATCATCTTCGCAGACGACGTAACCTACTTGATTGTCAATGTCTGCAAGGATGATATCTGCAGTAGGGTAGCCATCCTGCCATTGGTCGATACCTAACTCTCGTAACGCCAATTGAGCATCATGAATAATGCTCAATATCGAATCTAAATCGGAGTATGTGGCCCGGCGAATCATTTCATCTTTGATATTTGCATCACCTTGCGACGGATGATATACATATTGAATGCAATCATGCCAATCATGAGTACCACACCTGCCACAATGGTAAGTGCCATGCCAGAGTTAATCTCTCGACCAGCTGTCTCAGTGAGGTAATCAATATAAAATACTCGCACGTTTGAGAGGAGTATGATACTGAGTGCCATGATTGACACACTAAGTATGATTGCTATCAGGTTGTATGGCGCAGCAACCATCGATGGTTTGTAGCCAATCTGAATGAGGGTGCGTAGCTTGTCTATATTCTTTTGTAGTAGCAGATAGATACTAAGGGTAAGTATTATAAGCGATAATAAGCTGAATAATACGCCGATAAATATCACTATCGCAACACCTACTTGAAGTAAGAAAAGTGCCTTGCTACTCTCTGCTGGTTTGCCCTCGGGAGTATATCCATGGCTTTTGAAGTAGCTCAATAACTTAGGATCGCTTGGGTTTTCAACCTCAAGAATTAGGCGTGAAATCTCAGGAGTCTCATCCTTAGCCAGCTGCTTGTTTGACCATGTGATAAAATCTTGGGGGACAAGGATTGTATTTAGTCTATCAGTAAAGCCTACCACTCTACCTGTGAACTTAATCTCCTTATCGCCATTGCCGAGTAGCAGTTCAAGCTTGAGATCCTTCATCATGCCCTCGGTAATTTGTGGCAACTGCTCCGATGTCTGGCTAAATCCGAAGTTGTAGAGGTTCAGGTAGTTACGAGGAATGATGATTGGCACTTGATGTTTGGTCTTTTTAAACTTCCACGACTTGCTCTTCACGTCGATAAAGTCATCGGGGATAGCCTCGAAGAACATATATGTCGAGAATCGCTGACCACCAATGTTTATACCGCCATATATCTTATACTGAGCGGGAGTAAACTCGCCAAGTCGTAGTACAAACGACTGAGAACTAAGCTCTTCAATCTCCTCACGTGAGAATATGGTTTTGCTGTTCACACGCTTTACGGGCTTTGATATTACCACGTAGTCGTTACCCACAAGTGCATTGTCGCCTGCTACAAGTGGTTTAAGGTCGGAGTATAGCTGTATTCCGCCCAAGATTACCACCATACCGATAAGGTTGGCGATAAAGAATACGGATAGCTCAAATATGCTAATGTGTTTCCTTAGTAGCTTCCAGATAAGTCTCATAAGCTTAGGATTTTATCGTAATCAATATTCATATGTTTGCCAATGGACGTGGTAATAAGTCCTGCACCCTGGCGTTCCACCTCGCAGAGGATGATATCACGCATTATGTCTGAGTTGCGATCATCCAGGTGTGATATGGGTTCATCCAAGATTAGAAACTTAAATGGCTGGCATAAGGCACGAATAAGTGCTACACGCTGCTGTTGTCCATATGACATATGGTCGATGCGGGTGCCCATCTTATCGGCAATACCGAGCTGCTCAAACCACGCCTTTATGACCTTTTTGTTGTGAATCTTGTGTAGACGGTGCTTGATCTTTACATTCTCCATTGCCGTTAGCTCGCCAAAGAGCCTAAGGTCCTGAAATAGAATACTTATTTGGTTCTGGCGAATATCGCACCACTTAGCAATTGAGAACTTGCTAATGTCGTGGTCATCAAGAAGTATCTGTCCCTGGTAGTCGTTACGTAGGCCGTAGATATAGCTACACAATGATGACTTCCCGGTGCCAGAGTCTGCCTCGATAAGGTACTTCTGTCCTTGCTCAAATGTGATGTCGTTGCGCCATATGTCGGAGGTCAGCTCTTTGTTGTTAGCAAAAATCTCCGGAATTACGCTATTTAGCTTAATGGTACTCACTTGATTATTGATTTGCTTGGTTATATACTATCTCCACAAACTGTTTTAGCGAGTTTATGGAGCGATTCTTTAGTGTTACTATTAGTTCGCTGTGGAGGTCTTGCTCGTTGCGATTGACAAGTGTATAGCAGCGATCAACATTATTAACGAAGGTTTTGATATTTTGAATTCTATCTGCTGATGAATTTTTGTAAAAGCCTGATAGTGCAGCACGTCCAAATCCCGAGTTAAAGAGACGATTGAAGTCAACCATGGCATATAGGTAGCTTCCGTAGACATTGTTTGACCACTCTTCATCTGCCACTGATTGTTGTTTAATGTCGACTGTGTTGTTAACGCCAATATAGAAGAGGTTGTCCTGTTGGCCAATGTTAAGCTTGTTTCCAAACATTTCGGCTGAGTATTTACCTTTGCCTTGCTTGGTTAGGAAGCTGCCTGCGTATGTCTCTACATTTTTAATGATGTAGTCATCCTTAACATCTGCTGCAAGTGTGGCGTTAGCTGTGGTGAACACAAGGCGTGAGCCACTGATCTCATCCTCCATAAGTTTGCCATTGGCGTCGGATAGTGCAATCATAAGGTCGCCATCGATTGAGCCTACAATGCCGAGTGCTATGTTTTTGAAAATATTCATCTCGTTGATAGCATTTGAGTCGCTTGTCGCAAGCATGGTATCAACTGCGGCGTTAAGCACTTCAGCAACTGCCTCGCCATTAATACTAATATTAAGTAATGCTATAGGTGATGGAGGTAATAGTCTTAGGTGCTTGGCATTTGATGATTTTAGTGAGTTGAGAGTATCCTCTTTAATTCCGGTAATGTCGGAGCTAAGGGTAACTGCGCCAGTCTCGAATGTTAAGCCGCAGGTTGCATTAGCATCCTCATCTATAAACTCTTGATATTGCTCCATGAGTTCTGTCGCCTCGCCAAGCTCGTTAGCACTTGCATACAGAGCTTTATCAATGGCTTTGCGCAGGTCAGTATATAACGCAATATCATAGCCTGCAAAGCGAGACATATCTGCTGGCGCATAGTCCAATAGAGTGTTGAGAAGCTTGTGGTGGTCACAATTTTCATCCTCACATGTTAGTACCATTAGTCGCTTAGTATCGTAGCCAAGAACCACCTCGTTGTCTATGCGAATAATTCTTCTCTCACCCTCAAGAGCTACATCCGACTTATCAGCATCGCCGCCAATAGCCTTGAGTGTTGCATCGAGCTTAGTAATATCACTTACCTCTGCAGAAACAGTAATGTAGGGTAGTGCCATTACGCTTTGCATCTCTCTTACAGTCATATATACAGGCTTATCTATAGCGATACCTGAGTCTTTAGGATTGCGTAAGAGGTGCTTAAGTGTTGTGTTAGTAAGTAGGCTATCAATATTGAGATTTACGATATCTGACTTAGAGTATAGTTGGTCAACATTGGCATATGCTACCAATGTTGCATCATCCCACACAGGCTCTTGAAGTACATGGCTTTCGGAATCGCTTTGGCAAGCGATAGCCAGGATTGTGAAAATGGATGAGCATAGGAATCGCAGTATGGCGTTCTTCATAATTTTGTGCTTTTAGTATACATATAACTCCACAAATATATGAATTATTTTTCAAAAGATTGTTAAAAGACCTATTTATTAATATATAAGTAAAGATACGTAGTGAAATTCCAAAAAATAGATGTATCTTTGCATGATTGACTGTAATAGCATATAATCAAACTAAACTTAAATATGGAAAATTTTAAGCCTACAGAGTATACCTTGAACTGCGTTGCCAGCTCTCGTGAGTTTGAAGATTCGGGTTGGATTCTTGATGATGCAGAGTGTAAATGCCCATCGTTGGTACGTGCCAACTATGCTAAGAAGCAGATTGAGCTAAAACCAGAACACTATGGTTTCTATAAGTTCTGCGATTGGCTTCCTGTAAAGCGCATCTTGCAAGGCTCATCGGCTCCCGTAACCTATCGCAGCGAGGCTTTGGCCAAGCATCTTGGTCTAAGCAACCTTTGGATTACGCTTAATGGTTACTGCCCAGAGAAGGGTGTGCGTATGCGTACATGCTCGTTCAAGGAGACTGAGGCATATAGTGTTTGCGCTCGTGCAAGCAAGGATGAGGAGCGTGTAATGGTTGTTGCATCGGCAGGAAATACTGCACGTGCCTTTGCTCAGGTATGCTCAGATAATAATATCAAGCTACTTCTGGTTGTGCCTACCGACAACCTCTCGGCACTATGGTTTACTGAGCCACTCAACGATTGCGTAAAGCTCATTGCTTCGGATAAGGGTGGCGACTATTTCGATGCTATCAACCTCTCGAACCTTGCGCTCAAGTCGCCAAAGTTCTACGCCGAGGGTGGTGCAAAGAATATCGCACGTCGTGACGGTATGTCTACAACGGTACTTTCGGCCGTAACCACTATAGGTCGTATTCCAGACTACTATTTCCAGGCCGTAGGCAGCGGTACAGGTGCTATTGCAGCGTGGGAGGCAAATATGCGTTTGATTGAGGATGGTCGTTTTGGAAATAACTTGATGCGTCTTATCGTGTCGCAGAACGCACCATTTGTTCCTATGTATGATGCATGGCGAGCAGACTCACGTGAGATGCTCGAGTACGATGCTAAGAAGGCACGTCGTGATGCTGAGCTTATCAATGCCAAGGTACTCTCTAACCGTAAGCCTCCATATGGTATTGCTGGTGGTTTGTACGATGCGCTAAAGGCTACAAATGGCGATATTATGGTTGCTACAAATGCTCAGGCAAGTCGTGCTTGTAAGCTCTTCAAGGAGCTTGAGGGTGTAGATATCTACTCTGCCCCTGGTGTTGCTCTTGCATCGCTTATCAAGATGGTCGAGGCTGGTACTATCGACAAGGACGCATGCATCATGCTCAATGTTACAGGTGCTGGTGAACCTGCAGCTCAGCTCAATCGTGAGCTATGGTATCTCAAGCCAAGCAAGACATTCTCGCTAAATCCAAACTTGGATGAAGTAGTATCTTATGTAGAGACACTTTTTTAATTGATTATAATGCTATATCCAATAAAATTTAAGCCACGTGTAAAGGAGCGTATCTGGGGTGGCCATGCTATCTTAGAGCGCAAGGGTAAGGCTGTGTCACGCCTTGATAAGAGCAAACTTTATGGTGAGAGTTGGGATCTATCATCTGTCAAGGGCGATATCTCGGTAGTTGCCAATGGCATGCTCAAGGGCAATAACCTTGAGGAGATTATCGAGGTATACATGGGCGAGCTTGTTGGCGAGGCTAACTTTGAGCGTTTTGGCTTGGAGTTTCCGCTACTTATCAAGTATCTCGACTGTAACGATCGCCTATCTGTTCAGGTGCATCCCGATGATGAACTTGCTCAGGAGCGTCACGACAGTTATGGTAAGACAGAAGCGTGGTATGTTGCTGATTGCAAGCCTGGTGCTGCAATATATCTTGGCTTCAAGGACTTAAATATCACTCGTGAGGAGTATATCGCTGCGGTGGCTGAATCACGCCTTGAGTCGTTGCTCAATCGTGTGGAGGTTCATAAGGGCGATGTCTTCTTTATCCCTGCAGGCACTGTTCATGCCTTAGGTGCTGGTATCGAGGTTGTCGAGGTACAGCAGACTTCGGATGTTACCTACCGCATCTACGATTGGGATCGTGTCGATGCTTCGGGTAAGGGCCGTGAGCTACATACAGCATTGGCCGTAGATGCTATCGACTTTGAGGCAGATGCAGAACTTCTACATAAGAAGTATGATGTTGCAAAGGGTGGCGAGGCTACGATTATTGAGTCGCCATACTTTACAATGGCAATCCAGGATGTTGCTGAGCATAAGGTTATTGATCGCTCTATGCTCGACTCATTTGTAGTATATATCTGTCTTGAGGGTAAGTGTGACATCTCGGCTGACGGTGCAACGGAGACCCTTGTTCAGGGCGAGCTTGTGCTTGTGCCTGCTGAGGCTTGCGATATTGAGTTTACGGGTAACGCCCGCCTTATGGAGGTGTACATAAAGTAGGAGGTTAGGTTATGCAACCACATATGGTGATAATCATGGAGAACACGCTGAGTGCTATGGCTCTGCGTATGTTACTCTTGGATATCGTTGGCAACAACATCGATGTGGTCTGCTATGCCTCATTCGAGGAGTTTAAGAGCGCTGAGAGCGGTATGGTGCCACACTTCTTCGTGTCGGCAGATGTTGTATTTCGCAACTCCGCATTTTTTAGAGATATTGCACGCCGCACAATTGTTATTACTGAGGGAGACGCACCAACATTTACACAGTCGGGCTTCCACACTATTGATGCTAAGGCCTCGGAGCAGAGCATTGCACGCCAAATACTCAATATTCATAGTGCAGGACATCGTGGTGGACATCCCCATCAGGTGGCTATTACAGAACCACAAACATTGTTGTCGCAACGTGAGCAGGAGGTGTTAGCATTGCTTGTCAAGGGATATATCAATAAGGAGGTTGCAGATCGTCTAAATATCTCGTTAGCTACGGTAATCTTCCATCGTAACAACATCTCCGAGAAGCTGCAAACACGCTCTTTGGGTCGCATGACAATATATGCAGTGCTAAACAATATAGTTTCATTATCTGAACTATAGTTGTCACTTGATTGTAAACTTAAAGGCCGGGCATCAATGATACCCGGCCTGATTCGTAATTCTGCAACGATTAGTATCCAGATTCGTTAATAAATGAGTAGTCGCCCTCGTATATTACGGTGTGCTTCTCCTTAACATCGCCAATGTAGAGTGTTACCTCAAGTGTTACCTTACCCTCCTCTACAATGAGTTTGCCCTCCTCATAGCTAATCTGATTCTTGCTTGATGCATTACCAGCTGCGTCGTTAATCTGATACCAGCTGTATGTATCTGTAAATGTACCATCAAAACCTGAGTTTGACTTATCAAACTCGTAAGTACCTACAGGAATTGTTATATTATCCATATCTGCAGGAGTCTCCATCAAGAATAGGTCAACAAGGTAGTAGTGGGCGTTGGGCACACTGTACATGTTCTGGCTATCAAGTCCAAGATCCGAGAAGATAAGGTAGTAGTTGTATAATCCAGACTGAATGCCGTAATACTTACCCTGAAGTTTAAAATCAGTGATGATCTTGTTTGTTGGTGCTGGGTTGCCGGCCTGATTGATTGTAACCTGGAATGATGAGCTGTCGTATGTAACTGTAATAACGCCAGTACGTGGACCCTCGTTAGGATTCTGGTCTACACTATATGAAATTTTGCCCATCTCCTTATAACCGAAGTTGTTAATCCAATCCACGTCTGCAGTAGCCTCTACTTTTGCGCCCTCAATAGGATCTACAAGTTCGTACTTCAAGAAACCCATAGCACTACCAGAGCTTATGTTCACTACCGAGTCAGTAACGAGCTTAATAGATGAGTTGTTTACATCCTCTCCTGCTGGCTCACAGCTGGTAAATAGTAGCGCGAATAGCGCCACGATAGATAGAAGTTTTTTCATTGTTTATTTAGTATTAATATTAGTTTCGACCACAAAGATATAAATTTTTATCTTTATTTATAGCTAATGATAAATAACTTTTCATATATTTGCATATCATTAATATTTCCAATGAAAATGCGCAGACTATTTTTTATAATTGCCATGGCTCTTTTGCTCCCATATATGACTATGGCGCAGACAGTTGATTTTGACGCCAAAATGCGTGAATATAAACTTGTTGATATTCAGACTTTGGCTGGTGCAGAGGACATTATTGTCTACTTAAAATACTCAGAGACTGATAATTTTGTTGGCAAAGATATGTATCGTAACCTTGAGAAAGCATACTTCACTCCAGACTTTGCTCGCAAGGTTATTCGTGCGCAACAGATTCTTCGTGAGCGTTACCCAGAGTATACGCTACTTATCTACGATGCGGCACGTCCTATCAGTGTTCAGCGGTATATGCGCAGCCTGGTAGAGGGTACTCCACTGCAGAGTTTTGTGGCTGACGGCACTAAGGGTGGCCGTCACAACTATGGTGTTGCCGTAGACCTTACCATTGCCTATCTTACCGGTGAGCCACTGGATATGGGTGCTGGTTTCGATGAGTTTTCGGATAAAGCTGCTGTTAAGGGTACATCAGATACTAACGATGCCGCAAATCGTAATATGGAGGTGTATAAGGCCTATGTAAACAAACTGCCTATCTCGGTAGAGGCAAAGCGCAATAGACTTGTGCTGATCGAGATTATGCTTGAGGCGGGACTATATCCCTATCGACGTGAGTGGTGGCACTATGAGGAGCTTGCTCCAATGTCTGAGGTAAGAACAAAGCGTCGCCTGCTCAATTTTTAATTGGTATCCCTAAAATTCAAAATAAAAGCGGAAAGGTTTTAGCCTTTCCGCTTTTATTTTAGTTCAAGTTAATAATTATCTCATACTTGCTATTAGGTTTAAAATCAGCATTGTATATGAGAATGAAGTTTTCATCAAGAGCAACATCCCAACTCTGTCCATCGGCAAGTGTTGGATTGGGTAGTCGATGAGGGAAGATGTGGCTGAATGGCAGATCTAATACATGCTCCTGCTTGAACTTGCCACCTTGCATCTGCTCGAGGCTAAAGTTCTCGCCGGTGGTTATGGTGAGTACATACTGCTGGCTACGCATCTTTCCAGATATGGTATAATCCTCCTCGCCATCCACGCTCTGTAACATCACCTGCCACTTAGGGTCGCCATAGTATACCAACACATCTCTATCGTGCCAGAAGCCCATCATATCCCAGTCCTCGGCATTATCAAAGTTAAGCTCACGAACAAGCACCTCTGAAAGACGCTCGGCAGCAGCAGTAAGCTCCTCTTTGAAGCCCTCGCAGTAGTTATACTTCTCTGCGATAAGTTCAGGATACCACTTATGCTGCTGATGGAGGAAGTCCTGCTGGTTAATGTATGTGGCCTCAGCAAGGGTGTATCGCTTAGGGTTGGTTACCCAATACTTCAATGCGCCCCAGCCGTTGCGACCATGCCATGTTGTTACCACATAGCCAAGCATAGTAGCGGCATTTGAGCCATTGAGCCATGCTGCTGCCATACTCTCGTGAGTATTGTTCATATCTCCAATAAGACAGTTGCCAACAGCAGCATATACTCTGCGTTTGCCAGACTCGGTCAAGTCCCACTCCTCGCCCGTGAACCTATCTTCTGCGTATAGCTTACCATCACGAGGCTTTAGGTTGCCAAGCGAATATGGCATTTCAAGGTTACGCTGTGTGGCATGTGCTGCAGTTACCACAAGGTCGGGGTCGTACTCGGCATATAGGTCGGTAAACTTTCGTAACACCTGCTCAGCAGCTACAGTATCGGTATGAATCTCGCCACTGCGGCCACGCTTATATCCCCAGAGACCCTTGGTGTGGTCGTCTACCCATGCATAGTTATCAAACCAACGTGCCGAGTTAAGTTCCATGATTGTGGCTACTGCATCCTTAACCACAAGAGGCTCTGTACTATTATTCACCATACGCATAGCAGCCTTTGCGTCGTAACCTGTGATGATGCCCCACATAAAGTCGGCATAGATATCATCATCTATTGTGCGACTTGCGAGGTTCAACTCTATGACATAGTCACGGCCGATGTTCTCGGGCTTCTCCACAATGGCAACGTAACGAGGGTTAAGTCTGCGTAGAGTATCAACCAACTCTACAGGCGATGACTTATATGAAATAATGTCTGCCGAGTGCTTTGCACTGAGTGTCTCTGCTACGGCACTCCATTCAGCGTCACTCTGAGCAGATTCAGAGATGATTACAACATAGTTATTATCTACGATATTTGTGCTACACGATGTAATGGTTAGTATAGCAACAAGTGCAATGATTATCTTTCTCATGTTTTTTAGATTATATCCTTAATAATATAGAATAGCATGATGCCACCCACTAAGAGTTTGAAGAATGTGCCTACAAGAAATGACAACATAGAACCAAAACCAACCCTTAAAGCCTTCTCAAAGGTGAGCTTCTCTGATAGTAGTTCACCAATTACAGCACCAAAGAAAGGGCCAAGTATGAGTCCTAAAGGCCCACCAAAGATGCCTATAATGGTACCTATGGTTGCTCCCATACTACCCGCCTTGGTGCCTCCGAACCGCTTGCTGAGGTATCCAGGTAATATGTAGTCCATAATAATTATCGCAAACGACACAACGCCCCATACGATAAGTGTGGGTGTGGAAATCGACGCTTCAGGCCTAAAGGCCAGACACACAAGGCCAGCATACGATATGATAGTGCCTGGTAGTACGGGAATTATCGCACCGAGTAGTCCTATAATGCCGCATACAAGAGCAATGATTCCTAATGCGTCTGTCATTACTATTTGTTGTCTATGAGTGAGCGGATGTTCTGGATAAGCATGCCTACAGCAACTGAGTTAAAGCCACCCTCAGGGATGATTACATCGGCATACTTCTTTGATGGCTCGACAAACTCCTCATGCATAGGCTTTACCGTAGTAGTGTATTGGTCGATTACCGACTGCATGGTACGACCTCTCTCGCATACATCACGCAAGATGCGTCGTGCAAGGCGAATATCTGCATCCGTATCGACAAATACCTTAATATCCATAAGCTCTCTAAGCTCCTTATTTTCAAAGATTAGAATGCCATCAACTATAATAACCCTTGAGGGTTTAACCAGCACAGTTTCCTCGGTGCGGTTATGCTCTACAAACGAGTATACAGGATGCTCGATAGGTACATTTGACTTGAGCGTGCGTATATGCTCGACAAGCATATCGGTGTCGAATGCTGCGGGATGGTCGTAGTTGAGCTTTGTGCGCTCCTCATATGTAAGCTCTGGATGAGCCTTGTAGTAGTAGTCGTGACATAGTGTTGCCACATCATCGTTGCGGAAAGCCTCCTGGAGTCGCTTTACGAGTGTTGATTTGCCAGAGCCTGTACCTCCGGCAACACCTATAACAGTAACATTCATGGTAGTATTTACAATAAGGGGTCACACCTCGCAGCGCAACCCCTACATTATTATTAATATTAAGCGTCGATATTTGCGTAATGGGCATTCTTCTCGATAAACTCACGACGTGGTGGCACCTCATCACCCATGAGCATTGAGAATATACGGTCGGCCTCAGCGGCATTCTCAACAGTAACCTGACGAAGGATACGTGTCTCAGGGTTCATCGTAGTATCCCATAGTTGCTGGTCGTTCATCTCACCAAGACCTTTGTATCGCTGAACGTGAACGCCCTTAGTGCCAAATTCTGCGGTAATCTCATCACGTTCTTTGTCTGTCCAGCAGTAACGCTCCTGCTTACCCTTCTTAACGA